>QHZX01000498.1 GCA_003224835.1 Acidobacteriota bacterium
AACAAACCTGTGCTGGCAACACCATGCTTTCCGATTCGGGAATCACATGTTGCAGGACGCGAAGAATTTCAGAACCGGCGCTGAAAGTAGTGAGACGATGTCTGCGTGCGTGTGCTCTTAATTTTCGCGATCTCCGCAGTATGCCTCGCGCAAACCGACTCGCGGGTTCCGCCGGAGGTGAAATTTAAATCCGGCTACATCAATCCTATCGCCAGGCCGGCAGATTTCACCTCGGCGATGCCGTGGGGAATTGCGATAGCTGACACTCGCGTGCCCGGCTTCGAAGAAGCGCAAGTCGAGATTGCTGAGGCCCGTCTCTCGTGTCGCAGTGATGGAAAAGAAGTCGTCCTGAATGACGACGGCGGGGAGGTGCGTGGGGGACTGTATCGACGCATTCCCTGGTTCGGCACTGACGCGCATACGCCCATACCGCTCGCTTACTCCGATGATCACGCTGCAGTAGTTCTTCGCGTTGGACAGCGGCCCGATCAGGTGTGGCATTTTTGGGCTGCATCGCATCGAGCTCCGCTTCCCGCCGGGCATCTTGAGAGCTGCACCGTAAAAGTCCGCGCGCGAATTTCCTCCGGTGCACTACTGCAAATAGGATTGGACTACTGGCGCAATTCGACCGTGGGCTATGGAACCGGCGGCAACAACCACGAGGCCGGGGCGAGTGATTGGTACTTCCCCTCGCCCGATTGGCAAGAAGCCACATTCACCGACGTTCCCAAAGTTAAGTAACCCTCTGTGTTGTTCCTCTGTGAAACTCTGTGTGCGCTGTGGTTAGGCTTTTAAACCTCACCACAGAGGACAAATGGAAATTCAATGCAGTTCACCGAACAATTCGACGTTGTGGTGGTCGGGGCCGGACACGCGGGGTGCGAAGCAGCTGTGGCCTGCGCCCGCATGGGCCTGAAGACCGCTCTTTACACGCTCAATGTCGACTTGGTCGGACAGATGTCGTGCAATCCTGCAATAGGCGGCATTGCTAAAGGACATCTCGTCCGGGAAGTGGATGCGCTCGGCGGCATCATGGGCGAAGTTACTGACGCAGTCGGCATACAGTTCCGGCTACTGAATACTTCACGCGGTCCGGCGGTGTGGTCTCCGCGCGCGCAGTGTGACAAGCAAGCTTATCGGCTGAAGATGCGCGAAGTACTCGAATCCCAACCGAATTTGAAAATCAAACAAGCCGAAGTTGCGGATTTGATTCTGGAGAGCGCTCAGCAATCAGCACTCAGCAGTCAGCCAGGAATTGGCGAAGCGACCAACGACGATTTATTAAACCAACGTCGCATCCTCGGCGTCCGACTGCGCGATGGCCGCACGGTCGGCGCTCAGGCCATCATCATCACGACAGGAACTTTTCTCAACGGGCTGATTCATTGCGGCGAGCAGCAATACCCCGCGGGGCGCTCCGGCGAACCGAATGCCGTGCTGTTGGGCGAAGCTCTGAAAAAGCTTGGCCTGCGCGGATGCCGTCTGAAAACCGGAACTCCTCCGCGCCTTGATGGCCGCACCATCGACTGGTCGAAGTTCCAAGTCCAGCCCGGGGACGCGGATCCCACGCCCTTCAGCTTCCGTACTAAGAAGGTCGCGCATCACGATTCGCAGGTGCCGTGCTACATCGCCTGGACGACGCCAGAGACTCATCGCATCATCCGCGAAAATGTTCATCGCTCGCCCATGTACAGCGGCCAGATTCAATCCATCGGTCCGAGATATTGCCCTTCGATCGAAGACAAGATCGTTAAATTTCCCGACAAAACTTCGCATCAGCTCTTTCTGGAGCCGGAAGGCCTGAACACGCACGAAATCTACGTCAATGGCATGAGTACGTCATTGCCGGTCGAAGTCCAACTTCAAATTTTGAAATCGGTCCCGGGCCTTGAAAATGCCGAGATGCTGCGCCCCGGCTACGCCATCGAATATGACGCCATTGATCCAACTGAACTCGAGCGCACACTTGAGACCAAAAAAATCTCTGGCCTATTTCTAGCCGGACAAATCAACGGCACATCAGGCTACGAAGAAGCGGCATGCCAGGGACTGATGGCAGGAATCAATGCTGCGCTAAAAGTAAAGAAGGAGCCGCCACTCGTTCTCGATCGGACCGAAGGTTACACTGCCATTCTCATCGACGATCTCATTTCTAAAGGTACGAATGAGCCCTATCGGATGTTTACATCGCGCGCCGAATTCCGTTTGCACCTGCGGATCGACAATGCTGACCAGCGACTCACCCCGCACGGCCGGCGCATCGGATTGATCGACGACCACGCCTGGTCCGACTTCCTGGCCAAGCAAGATAGGCAGCAGCGGCTGAGGAAGCTGCTGGAAAAAACAAAGCTGACCGGCGCAATGCTGGAAAGCATTCAGCAATCAGCATTCAGCGCTCAGCAAAAATCGCTGCCGGTCGCGGGGCTTCGGCCCTCAGCAGATCGGGAAGGGAACGACTTCAGTCGTGCCGCAATCGCCAATGTAGATGATGCGGCCTTAGCCGCTG
>QHZX01000037.1:0-10910 GCA_003224835.1 Acidobacteriota bacterium
TGTGTCAAAGAAGTGCAGTCCACCATGCTCGTACGCACCAAACCGCTCGAGGTAGTCGGCACGCATTTGGTCAACGACGATGACAACGATCAGCTTGGGATGCGGTTGCGCCTCAACCTTGAAGACGGTCGCAAGCAGACACGCGGTTAATACACCAGCAAACTTAATTATGCGCATAGTCCCCGCCTTCCACCCAGAAGAGCAAAAACGACTCTATTAGACGCCTTTTCTACAGCTAACACTCACAACAAGACAATATGATCTAGTGCCCCATTGCTCGATTCTTCTTAGACGATGCCTCGGGTCCGACGAGAGGGAGGCGCGGGTCCACTTGACTCCATGTTGAACGCACCCATACATGGTCAGGATCCTCGGTATTTGAAAGCAGACGCGCGCTGCCGGCAAGACAGTTGAGGTAATAAACGTTATAGCCATGGCCGGCGACCACTGGGTGAAACCCATCGCGGACCAGGACCGCGTCCCCATCGTGCACTGTGACTGTAAGATCGCGTCGCCCATCACGGGTGTAGAGACGTTGATGGGCGTAGCCTCCAGGACGATCAATTCTGTAATAGTAGATTTCATCGAGATCAACCTCGCCGGGCGGGTTATGCACGTCGTGTTTATGAGGCGGGAAGCTCGACCAATTTCCGCTCGGGGTATAGACCTCCACCACCATCAATTTGTCAGCGTCGAAAGTTGGGGGCATGAGATCGACGATTTGCCGCGACGCGTTACCACCGCCGCGCAGGCTGGCTTTCGCATCTTGCGGACGGATCAATCGTGGTTCGTGACGCGCGGTCGATGGAACGCGGCATTCGGCGAACTCACAAATTGTTTCTGCCTTTAGTTGTAATTGAGTCCCGGCCGGCAAATAAATGGCATATGGCAATCCGTCGAAGACATTCTCCCTTTCACCAATGACCTGCTTGCCTGCTCCCCAATCGGCAACGCACTTACCGCCAAGGAAAACGATCACTGCTTCTTCACTGTGGGAAAGTAAGATATAAGATCCACCCGGCGCCAATCGGCGTACGAAGAAGCTCATCCAGTCCCAGCCAGCAGCTTCGCGTGGTAAGGACAGCAACTCATCGACGCCTTCAGCCGCGCTGCGAGAATGCATCAGGAAATCATGCGAAGGCATTTGTACTTCCTCTCAACAGCTCTAGCCCTTTTTGCTGGTTGGTAACATTAAACCTAAACTCTAACCGCTTATACAACCGGGACTTGTAAATGTAAATAGATCCCCTTGTCAAGTTGTTTGTTCAATGCTGAGTTCAAATGCGCCTTAGGCCGCGTGCACTTACTCAATTAGAAGTATTAACCTCACTTCTCATTCGTACTGTTACAGGTTGGTTTTCCTTTAAGGATTGTGTGGCGGCCAGGCTTATCTGAAGAGCCGCTAGAGCATCCTCCCCGCTGATCGAAGGCTCGGCGCCTTTTAGTACGTTATCCACGAAATCTCGAATCTGAGCCAGATAAGCTTTTTCGAATCTTTGCATAAAATGAGGTACCACATCATGACTGATCCCGTCTTTGGTCATGACCAAAACAGGCGTGTGCCGAAAATATCCTATCTGCAGAGATCCTTTTGTGCCCCAAATTTCCGTCCGAATGTCATAACCGAAAACCGCATTGCGGCTCAACTGGACAACGCCAAGGGCCCCGTTCTGAAAAACCAGATTGACCGCCGCATTGTCGATATCTCCAATGGATTTCATTTCTGGATACGCCAGAGCTCCACCCGTGGAGTAGACACTCGCGACCTCGCCGACGAACATTCTTGCCAAATCAAAATCATGGATACCCATATCGATAATCAGGCCGCCGCTCGCCTTGGGATTGCAAAATTCAAGCGGCGGTGCAAAGGGGTCCCGGGAAATCAAGCTGATGAGTACGGGAGTTCCGATAATTCCAGCCTCTATTTTTTTCTTTGCATCTATATACCCCGCGTCGAATCGCCGTTGAAAGCCCATCTGCAAGAAGACGCCGGTCCGCTGCGTGGTATCGAGCATCTGCTTCGCCTCGGCAATTGACAGCGAGATCGGTTTCTCACAGAAGATCGCCTTTCCGCGATTTGCAGCTTCGACGACAACGTCTTTGTGAGTGCTTGTAGGGGTAATTACGGCAACTGCTGCCACTTCGCTGTCGTGTAGCAGATCACGATGGCTTTCATACCACTTCGGAACGCCGTACTCTTTGGCAAATCTCTCGGCAACATTAGCGCTCGTGTCTGCTACGGCAACGAGGTTCGCGGCCGGCACATACCGCGCCAAATCTTCAGCGTAAACACGGCCAAGCCGGCCCAGACCAATTACCCCGATATTCAGCCGCGCGTTCATCCACTCAACTCCACTAGGAAACTTCGATCAGTTCCACAGGGCGATTTTCCTTCGCCGATTTCGTAGCCGCTACTCCAATCGCGACGGCCATGAGCCCATCGTGTCCACTCACGGGAACGGGCTTGTCGTTCTTAACCGCATCGACGAATGTCCGCATCTCATTCAAGTAAGAATCGGCGTATCGCTCCAAAAAGAAATTTAGCGGCAGCGGAGAATGCTCACCCGTCCGGTTAAAGTACACATGCTCGTCCGGCGTCTTATTCTTGATGCCGATCATTCCTTCGGAACCGAACACCTCAACCCGCTGATCGTATCCGTAGGCGGCTTTCCGGCTATTATCTATTGTTCCAAGAGCGCCGCTTTGAAAGGTGAGCGTTACGACCGCCGTATCCCAATCCCCTACTTTTTTAAATACTGGATCGACCAGAACATCTGCTTTCGCATAGACCTCTTTAACCTCTGTTGCCATGAGAAAACGAGCAGTATCAAAATCATGAATAGTCATGTCCAAGAAAATTCCGCCTGAGCCGCGGAGATAATTTTCTGGAGGAGGTGCCGGATCGCGACTCGTAATTCGCAGGATCTGTGCCTGGCCGACTTTGCCGGAATCAATCATCTCGCGCAGTTTGGAAAAATTGGGATCAAAGCGTCGGTTGAAACCAACCATGAGCTGTACACCACATTTTTCAACAGTCTGATTGATGGTCTTAATTTTATCGATCGATAACTCAATCGGTTTTTCGCAGAAGATGTCCTTACCGGCCGTTGCCGCGTCCAAAATTATTTCGTAGTGGGTGTTGGTGGGCGTACAAATAACAACAGCGTCGATATCGGGAAGGTTGATCACATCTCTGTAGTCTGGAAATATTCGTGAAACCCCTAACTTTGCCGCTACGGACTTTAATTCGTCGGCAAAGACGTCGGCTAAAACTGAGAGCTCCGCACCTGGAATACGACCGACTAAGTTTTCCGCGTGGATCTTTCCGATTCTTCCCACACCGAGAACACCGAGTTGAAGCTTCCCGGCCGTCATGCCGCTTGGTTCCTTGGAGCTATTGAGCGCAGCGAGTTAATTTTTGTGGCTGGAAACAAATGTCCGTTCCTTGCCTAGAGCCTTTTCATATTCACCACGCACTTTGCGAACCGATTGCATCTCGGAAACTTCGGAAACCGGCACATCCCACCAGCTTTCATAGCCCGGCACCCGGGCCTCTTTGTCGGTCTCAATTACGATGACGCTGGTACATGGAATACTTTTGGCGGCTTCGATTGCTGCCTCTAATTCAGCGTAGTTATTGGCGCGAACTGAATGCGCGCCCATGGCCTGTGTGATAGCGGGGAAATCAACCGGCAATGGACCACCATCGAGCTGTCCGGTTTGCGAGTTCCGACGCTGGTAATCGGTCCCGAACCCCTTAACTTAAAACCTTCCTGAATCGAAGTGACGATCTCAGATGACATCATCAGAAATGAGCCGTCGCCGACCATGACATAGACTTCACGCGACGGGTCGGCCATCTTGACACCCAAACCTCCGGCGATCTCATAACCCATGCAGGAATAACCATACTCAAGGTGATAACCACCGGCGCGCCTGGTTTCCCAAAGCTTGTGGAGGTCTCCGGGAAGGGCTCCGGCCGCGCACACCACGACATCCTGAGGACGAGAGGCTTTGAGTACAGCACCAATGACTTCTCCTTGGCTCACCGGTGGTCCGTGCCGAGTGGAGAATATGCGCAGGCTCTCTTCTTGCCAAAGTTGTCTGTGTTTGCTGATGTCCTCCCCATACTCATCGCTGATACGGTAGCTTGAAAGCGTTTCGGTCAACTTCTCGAGGGCAGTGCGGGCATCTGCTACCAATGGCAATGCGCTGTGCTTGAATGCATCAATGTCGGCGACATTAATGTTGATGAACCTTACTTCGGGATCCTGAAAGGCGGTTTTGGAAGCAGTGGTGAAATCGCTGTAACGCGTACCAATGCCGATGATCAGGTCGGCTTCTCGGGCGGCAATGTTGGCTCCCGGCGTGCCGGTCACGCCAATGGCTCCGAGGTTCTGTGGATGATCGAATGGCAGCGACCCTTTGCCGGCTTGCGTCTCGCCAGCCGGAATGCCTGTTTTTTCGGCGAAGCGTGCCAAAACCTCGGTGGCTTCGCTATAAAGCACGCCACCACCGGCAACGATAATGGGCCGCTTCGCCATACGAATCCACTCGGCAGCGCGCTGCAGAACTTCCTTTTCCGGAGGCATCCTCGGTATGTGCCACACGCGTTTTTCGAACAGCTCTGCCGGATAATCCCAGGCTTCAGCCTGTACATCCTGCGGAAGTGCGAGGGTGACCGCACCGGTCTGCGCTGGAGAAGTGAGTACGCGCATGGCCTCCATCACTGAAAAAACGAGTTGCTCAGGGCGGTTGATGCGGTCCCAGAACTTTGAGACCGGGCGAAAACAATCATTTACAGAAACATCCTGAGTGGACTCGCTTTCCAGTTGCTGGAGCACCGGAGCGACGTTGCGCCGAGCAAAAATGTCGCCGGGAAGCAGCAACACTGGTATCCGGTTAATTGTGGCTGCGGCGGCGCCGGTTACCATGTTGGTCGCGCCGGGTCCTATCGAGGAAACACATGCAAAGGTACGCAGACGGTTACTGGCTTTTGCAAAACCAGCTGCAATATGCACAGCTCCTTGCTCATTACGGCATAAGTAATAGCGGAAATCCGGATTTTGTTGCAGCGCCTGCCCCACGCCGGCTATGCAGCCATGGCCAAAAATACCCCAAGCCCCGGCGAAAAACCGGGTCTCCTCTCCATCGCGTTCGACGAATTGGTTCTTAAGAAAGAGGACGAGCGCTTGAGCCATTGTCAGCCGCCGTGTTTTCATTCGCCTCCTTACGCTAAAGTGCAACGACCTTACGAAGATATTCTCGGCTGGCGGCGGCACTCTCTTTCGGCAAAACGCCGGGCTTTGTCGGATCGACATCCTGTTCAAACACTGCCCATCCCTTATATCCGCGTTCTCCTAATGCTCGAACAACACCAACAATGTCAACCGCCCCGTCACCAAGCGGGCAAAAAACTCCTCGGCTCACCGCATCCAAGAAACCGATTTGCTCCTTGCGAACGCGATCAAGAATCCCTCCTCTAACATCCTTCAAATGGAGGTGCCAAATACGAGATGCGTGGCGTTTCGCCGCTTCGACGGGGTCGCCCCCACCATAAAGATAATGTCCGGTGTCGAGACATAAGCCAAGCAGAGAAGGATCGGTAGTCGAAAGTAGGTGCTCGATTTCAGATGGCGTTTCTACGTGTGTCCCTGCGTGGTGGTGAAAAACAGTTTGTAGACCGAGTGCCTTCACATCGGCCGCTATGGTTTCTAGCAGCTTGGTTGCCGAAGTCCATGTTCGGTCATCGAGTCCAACCGTCTGTTCAACCACGCGACCCGCAACTGTCATGCGGCACTCGTACATGGCATCTGCGAGAACCAGAACCGGCGCACCGCACTCGGCCAACAGACGCGCAGTTCTGATCGCTGACTCTCGTCCCATGGAATAGCGTTCGGGGTCCGCTAACTGAATCGGAACAAAGGCGCCTATCAAACACATTTCTCGGCGTGAGAGCTCAGTCATCAGGCGCTTCGGATCTGTTGGGAAAAAGCTCCAAGGCCCGAGTTCGGTTCCTCGGTATCCCGCAGAAACCATTTCATCGAGAACGGAATCGAACGTCTCAGTACGGCCCCAGGTCGTTTCGATCTCCATGATTCCCCAACTCACCGGAGCCGTTCCAATTCGGATAGGCATTCGCTTTGATTTCATGTCAGGGCCCAGTTCGCCTCAATTGAAACGGGTTATTCGCCAAAGCATGAGACCTCCAGCAACCAAGACCAGCAGCATCGTGGATGTAAGCGCCACCAGCCATCCCCATTGAAGGTCCATGTGCGGAACACGAGCGAGAGCGCCGAAGCCTATAAAAATGCAAGTCGCAGTGGTGATGAGCAGCCAATCTACCCAGGTTCTCCGAGCACCAGTAGCATCTTGGTTGCTGCCTTCCATCCGCGCAGTCACGTATCCAGGCTCAATGCCGTATAGATCGCTCTCTCGTTTGGCGGCTTCTCTCCAGCTTGTATATTCATCCGGAGTAGCAGAAGAAAACGCAATGGCCAAAGCTCCCAGTGCCATTAACAGTGATCCGCCCGCCACCTTTGCGTAGATATTCCAGTTGGTTCCATGCAGTTCGCTGAAAACCATCGTGGCCCAAACTAAGCCCCACAGTTGGTTGGTATTTGATAAAGGTACCCCTCGGCTTATGCCCACATATTTCGCCGCATAATTTTGAAACAGATCGCCTATGACCCACATGAATCCTCCCAGCAGAGGCCAGAAGAGTATTGTGTTGTTGGCCGTAAGCTGGCGCCAAAACGGCATCCATCCCCCGGCGAAACTGACCGCCAGGATAGTCATAGTTGTCATTTCACCGAAGGTAAAAAAAGTCAGAAACGTAAATGGGTTCAATCCCGTGATGTACGCCTTGCGAAAAGGTATATATTGCGAACCGAACATCAGCCCCGCGCCTAAGGCCGCCGCTACGCCGCGGATTGAGTGTGCTGATGCGGAGTGGGAACTCGAAACAAAAGATAACAACACCGCTCCAACAAACATAACTGACGCGCCACCGACAACTCCTAACCATCGCAACCAGCCCGCCCGGTGCAATTCTCTGAAGAGGAGCGTGCCCCAGATGATTGCAATCAAGCTATTAGCATTCCACAAAGGAAAAGCGATACTTAACCCAATATCACGAACAGCGAACACGGTCAGTGTATTGCCTATCGCCCAAAGACAGCCCGCCATCACACCCCAAACAATCAGGTGAGGCACGTTACGGATATCAGAGAAAGTCCCAGAAGTGCCCATTACGAGGGCTGGCAAGCTCCAGCGCGAAACAAAGGCACCGAGAACCATCATGAACGAAATAACAAAAGGAGACACCGCAACCGTGACCAGTTTCGTGGGCGCCTCTGCCCCCGCCAACCAAAGTGCGGCGGCGAAGCCGCAAAATATTCCCAGAGACTGAAGTTTCTGCTGTCGGGAACGTTCCGTCACGGTTTCGATGATAGTGGAGTTCAAATCTCCTGCCTTTCAACGAACTTCATTGCACGAGATAAAGGATCAAAGCTCCGGCAGCTAACGCCGCCAAAGGAACCCAAAAATGAACATCGCGAAGGACCGGTCTGATCCACGACTGCGCTGGTTTTTCTGTGTTCAGGTTTGGAATACGATCTCCTCGATTGGGCAAGTGCTTATCACTGTTCCGATCTGCAAAGACCCAGCCCGAATAAATTAATCCCGGATTTTCTGGCAGTGTCTAACCGCTTAGGAAAGCCTGTATACACCTTGGCAAGAAGTGGTGTCAACCCATTTTGATTCGCAATGGACTCGGCCTATCGGTGCGACCTCAATCCCGATCTGGATTGAGTATCGTGCAGCGTAGATGACAAAATAGATTTCAAATCCATTGGGTACACACTATAACGGGGCTATAATCAGGGGCCGTGTTTGTGCCCCTTCGCCGAGAGAGATAATGGAACCGAAAAAAGACCGAAAGAAGAAAGCGAAGAAGTCGGCAAACATCTACGACGTCGCCAAACGGGCCCGAGTTTCTGTTTTCACTGTTTCCGCGGTGATCAACAAGACAGGTCAATCCAGTTTGGCGCTCCAACGGCGAGTTGAAGCGGCAGTTCGCGAATTAAAATACCGCCCTAACCTCTTAGCTCGCAGTTTTGCAAAGCAGAAAAGCCAGCTTTTCGGCATGATCGTGACAGATATTTCGAATCCATTCTTTCCACTTGTCGTACGTGGCGCGGAGGACACCGCTCAGAAAGCAGGCTACAGCATTCTGCTCTGCAACAGCGATAGCCAGAAGGACAAAGAAGAAACTTATCTAGACCTGTTGGTTTCTAAACGGGTCGACGGCATACTGCTTACGGTTGCCCCTGGACCAGTTAATCCATCTGTTCGTCAGATGCTTGCAGATGCAAAACTCCCCGTCGTGCTGGTGATGCGCATTGCGCCTGATCTTCAGTACGATGCGGTCGTAACGGATGACCATCGAGGAGCATTCGAAGGTGTTTCTCACCTGGCGCGAATCGGCCATCGTCGAATTGCTTTTGTAAGCGGGCCACTCGAAGTCAGCAACGGCGCGGCACGCTGGAGGGGATACCGCAAAGCACTTCAGGCGCATAGTTTGACCTATGACCCGACTCTAACGGTGGAGGGTGATTATCGAATAGAATCCGGCTATCGTGCGGGTCTTGCTCTGCTCCCACGACGCCCAGATGCAGTGTTTGTGGCGAACTACCTGATGACCGTAGGGCTTATGCAAGCCGCTGACGAAATGGGAATGTCCTGCCCGGCAGACTATGGATTAGCTAGCTTTGATGACTATCCTTGGCTTCGGTACTTCCGTCCGCGGTTAACTACGATAGAACTGCCCAAGTATGAGCTTGGGGTTCGCAGCACGCAAATGCTGCTTGAGCGTATCTCGGGCAAACAAGGCAAACCAACGGTCCAGCGACTCGCGCCCCAGCTATGTGTTCGAGAGTCCTGCGGCTTCATTCGCACGTTGCAAACTGCTCGGCTGCAATTCCCGAATTCTGGCTTAGCCAACAGCACTGGCCAGCCCGCCGGTCCTATTTACGTCGCCGAAGAACTCGAATCTATACCCAAAGAACTTTCGAGCAGCACTAGTTCAACCGGGTAAGTGCTCGGCATTACAGGCGCTCACGACACACACATTGAACTTCGGCAGCCAGATGTGCGCTAGTGCGCGAGTACTGAATACAGATTCGAGACGTTTTTGCTAGGCGATTGGTTTTCAGGTGAGCTTCAGGAAACAACGGGATAATACACTCTTAGTCCGAGCTCTCTTATGCACCTGCTATTGGTCGAGGATGACAGTCAGATGGTCGATCTCCTCAAGCATGGACTTGAGGAGGAAAATCATCGCGTGACCATCGCTAGAGACGGCGTATTCGCAACGGAGCTAGCTGAAGATTGCCATTTCGACGTGGTTGTCTTGGATGTGATGCTGCCTGGACGAGACGGTTTCGAGATAGCGCGCCGCCTTCGTCGGGATCGTATAAAAACTCCGATCCTTATGCTCACGGCGAGAGATGCGGTGCCAGACATAATTTCGGGACTTGATGCAGGCGCGGACGATTACCTCACCAAGCCTTTTGCTTTTGCAGAACTCCTAGCACGCATTCGGGCGCTGGCCCGGCGTGGGCCAGCTGATCTTCCTACAGTGCTGACGGTGGGCGACTTAACGCTCGATCCTTCCACACGGCAAGTGCGTCGCGGAAGTCGTGAAATTAAACTCACGGCAACCGAATATCGTCTGCTTGAATTACTCATGCGTCATCCCGGCAGGGGCGTTTCGCGTTCCGCGATTCTCACCACGGTTTGGGGACTTGGAGAGGAGATCGAGGAAAACACGCTTGATGCTTTTGTGTCGTTGCTTCGTGCAAAGATCAATAGAAAATCGGAGCGGCAGTTAATTCAGACTATTCGCGGCTTCGGATATTGCTTACGTGCTGGCTCAGGATGATAAAGCGGCTTCCAATTCGTATCCGGCTGACCATTTGGTACTCGCTAATTGTGGCTGCGGCGCTGGTTCTCTTCACAGTTGTCGCAATCTGGATGATGCGGCAGAGTATCCTCGTAACCGTGGACGAGCAGCTTGTCGATGAAGCTAATGCCGTGCAGGCGCTGCTTGACAACGCGACACCGGGATTTCGTGATCAAGTCCGGGCCCATGCGGAACTGCAAGCCGGGTCGTCCCTAATTCAGGTCTCCGATGAAAGCGGCGAATTTGTGTATCGCTCTCCCCGCTTGCAGGCGGTTAATTTCCCCGTTAGATACCCACAGAAACGAAAATTTGTAACGATTAGGTCAGGCCACCATCCTCTGCGGGTGTATGCCGCCAGAACCATTAGTAACGGCCGTCCTTTTACCATCCAGGTTGCTGGGGACATGGATGATTACTTCGAAGCCGTCGATCGTTATCAATTACTTCTGCTTATCGGAATACCGGTCCTGTTGAGTGCCGCGACTTTGGGAGGCCATTGGATGAGCCGGCGGGCACTTACGCCCGTGGATGAGATCACCCGTGCCGCACAAGAGATCAGCCCAACCGATCTGGCTGCGAGAGTCGCCCTGCCGGGTACTAGAGACGAGATAGAGCGCCTAGCCGAAACGTTAAACGCGATGCTTCAACGAATTGATTCGGCATTCAAACAGATGAAGCAATTCACTGCTGACGCGAGTCATGACCTGCGCACACCGATCGCTCTCATTCGCACTCGTGCGGAAATCACTCTGCGAAAGCCACGAACAGATGATGAGTATCGTCAAGCGCTGAGAGAGATTGTTAGTGAAACCGAGCGCCTTTCCTCTCTTATTAATAATCTGCTATTGCTCGCACGTACGGACATCGGGGCAGAGGCGCTGAGACTCAGCAGAGTGGACTTGTGTGACATCGCGCGTGAGGCCGCCGCGCAAGGGAGAACTTTGGC
>QHZX01000037.1:11085-13182 GCA_003224835.1 Acidobacteriota bacterium
TCCCGCGACTTAGGAGGCTTCGGCCTTGGACTCTCCATTGGACACTGGATCGCGAGATCCCATCAAGGCGACATTAAGGTCAACAGTGTTTTGGGCAAAGGGTCATCCTTCCAAGTTTGGTTGCCTCTCATAAATTGATCTCACCTTTCAGATGGTTTTCAGGTCGGAGCTTTAGGATGGTGCTTGCCGGTGCCTTCCGGCCAGGGGTCTACTAATTTGCATTCCAAGAAATTTCGTTGGACCGACGGCCTTGATTCGATCCTGAGACGGTCGTACCAGACGGCCCGGAATCGAAACGAACTCATTCGAAATCTCACCCAACTTCAAGGTCTCACCGGGTTCCCACGATTTGCAATCATTGGCCGAGCGTCAGCACTGGGGATAGCGAGAATTAAGAAGCAGCCGTGGACCGCTGCAGAGCTGCACCAGCTACGTGAGTTGGCCGGGACATGTGGACGGAAGGCTTTGGCAAAGCGCCTGGGTCGCTCTGAATATTCCGTAAAAGCTGCGTTGAAGCGGTTGATGCTGTCCGCAAGAATCACAGAAGGTTACAGTCGCGCAGACTTGGTCGAGTTGCTAGGTGCAAGCCCCACTTCAGTGCGTCGATGGGAACGTCTCGGCTGGCTCGTATTTGGCTGTTATGAGAGGGCCTCCGAATCCTCTGTACGCCGATTCTTGAGATTGCATCCGGATCAATATCAGCTTTCATTTGTGAATGAGGCCTGGTTTAAAGGTCTTCTATTCGAAGCGTACAATGCTGGGCCCACGTGCCGTCATCGCGAAAGAAAGCCCTGGAGCGGTTTCGCAGAGGACTATATTCTTCAGAACTCGAACTGCGCGACGACTCTAGAAAGCAGTCAGAGCCAATTGCAAGCATTGAACGTACCCGGCTAGCTACATTCAGCGGAGACGAGGTAAATCGTTATCAAGAGAACGCATGAAGGAAGAAAATAGCGTCGACATCCACATTTCCTAAATTAAAGATCGCATTTTTGGAAGCTACGAAGGAGAGAAATGAAAAAAGTTCTAGCACTTGTCATATGTACAGCTCTGAGCGGCATTTGCCTGGCAGCGAATGCCCCTGGCTTTAAGGTGACCAAGCGGTACCCGGTCCCAGGAAACGGTGGCTTCGACTACATCGTTTTCGACAGTTCTTCAGACCGGCTCTACGTATCGCACGGAACAGAAGTCAATGTTTTGGATGCAAACTCCGGCAAGGTTCTCGGCAAAATCGAGAACACACCCGGCGTACACGGAATCGCTATCGTCCCGGACTTGCATCGCGGGTTCATAACAGACGGCAAGAATGCGAGCGTCACAGTGTTCGATACGAAGACTCTCAAAACTCGAAAAACGATCGCCGTGGGCCAAGATCCCGATTTCACCTTCTATGACCCGCAGACGCAGCGTGTATTCGTCTGCCATGGCGATGCGGGAGAAATAACCGCCATCGATCCCGAGAAAGAAACAGTAGTTGGTAAAATTCCGCTCGGAACCGGCGCCGAGGCCGCGGTCTTAAACGGAAAAGGTGATGGATTCGTAAATCTCGAGGAGACCGCGCAGGTCGTAAAGTTCGATCCGAAGGCGCTTACAGTCCAGCAGAAGTGGCCAATTACGGGATGCAAGACTCCGACCGGTTTGGCCATGGACACCTCCGGTAATCGCTTGTTCATCGGTTGCCGAAGCAGGGTTTTGGCCGTGATGGATGCAAGCAACGGCAAGGTACTTACTACGCTCCCCATTGGCGAACGCGTCGATGCGGTTGCCTACGATCCCGAGAACAAAGTGATATTTGCATCTAACTGGGACGGAACGATTTCAGTGATTCGCCAGAAAAGCGCAGACGAATACGAATCCGTCGGCGATATTCAAACCCAGAAGAGTGCGAAAACAATGGCTCTGGATCCAAAGACCAAGCGTCTTTTCCTTTCTGCAGCCGAGATGGAGAGCTCGCCCGGGAAAAACGGGGAGCGCACCCGCATGAGACCCAAGCCGCAAACGTTCAACATCCTGGTAGTTGAGCGGCAGTAATTCGCAACAATTCGGTAACGAGCGTCTTAGAATTTGAATTGCAGGTCGACCTGCAGTCGCCGTGGC
>QHZX01000038.1 GCA_003224835.1 Acidobacteriota bacterium
GGTTACAACGCAAACCAGGTAAATATTTTCGCCACGGTTGCAGGCGTCGGTGAGAATTTCATTGACGCGTTCAATGCGATCAAGGCGAGCACTTCGTACAACAGCCCGCTGATGAATAGACTGTTCACCGGCAACGCCGCGAACAACGCCGGAACTGCTACATTCCGCACGGCAGCCAGCGCGTCGATTGCCAACGGCAGCGTGGCGACCGCCGCTGCAACTGTCTCGCAGCGGCTTTGTTTGGCGAGTGACGTAACGAATGGATTTTGCTCCGCAGCTAATCTTCAACTGATTTCCCAAACCGTTGCCAATCCCTTTCTTTTCCAGGCGTACCCGCAATTCAGCGGTGGCTTCAATGTTTTCGACAGCAGCGACTATTCAAATTACCGCGCCCTCGAAGTGATAGTGCGGCGGCGTATGGTTAGCGGTCTGAGCTATCAGGCAAGCTACACATGGTCACTCTCAAAGGACAATCGTTCGTGGGATCCATCGCTGAGCACCGTTTCGACGGGCTCATCGCAGTCGGCATCCAGCACGCCGTTTGATCTCCGCAATCGCAGATTGAATTACGCCTGGTCGGACTTCGATCGCCGACACGTGTTGCAGGGCACATTCGTTTACGGTCTGCCGTTTGGCAAAGGCGAGCGCTGGCTAGCAAATAACCGAGCGCTGGACTATCTGGCCGGTGGATGGCAAGTTTCCGGAAGCATGATCGCGATGTCAGGCAGGCCATTCACTGTCTATTCGGGAATCAACACATTGAGCAACGTCGTGCAATCAACCGCCAATTGCAGCGGCTGCTCAAGGCATCTCGGTACACTCGTAATTGAGAATGGCAAGAACTTCTGGTTTGATGCCACTGCGCGAGCGCTGTTTTCACAACCAGCGGCCGGATCGATTGGGAACACTGGTCGCAATTACTTCGTCGCTCCGGTTTATTTCCAACCGGATCTCTCTTTGCTGAAGAAGTTCAGAATCACCGAGAGGGTCAGTTTTGATTTGCGTGCCGATATCAGGAATCTGACTAACCACCCGTCGTTCGACAATCCGACGGCGGTGTTTACGTCTTCGATCTTCGGTCGCATAAACGACAGCGTCACCAACACAGCCAGAAGGATTCAATTCGCCGGCAAGCTGTACTTTTGAACGGCTATGCGTTTAATCGGAATTCCAATCAAGTCTCAGGAGGAACTTAGATGTTGAGCCCAGCAAGATTTCTACTCTTCGCATTGGCGCTGTTCGTTTGCAGCGCTACAGCATTCACGCAAACGGGAACGTCGAACATCACCGGCATCGTTCGTGACGTTAATGGTGCAGTGGTGCCGGGCGCGAGTGTCACCGCAAAAAATGAAGCGACCGGTGTGTCGAGCACACAAACCACAACAGACTCTGGTCTATTCGCATTTTCGTCGTTGCCGGTTGGCAAGTACACAATCAGCGTCGAGAAGCAGGGCTTTAAGACGTTGCAAAAGACAGGCAATGTTCTGGAGGTCGGAACTCCTCTGGCTGTGGATCTGGCTTTAGAAATCGGACAAGTTTCTGAGACGGTGACGGTCACCGGCAGACAAGAACAGTTACAGAATTCAAGCGCCACGATCGGGAACGTTGTGGAACAGAAAGCGATCGAAACCTTGCCATTGAACGGGCGCAATCCGCTGACGCTGCTTTTGTTGGAACCAGGCGTGACCCAAAGATCGTCGGGAGCTACCGGTTCCGGTGTGCACGTGAATGGTTCCCGCGATCGAGCATTCAACGTAACCATTGACGGTATCGAAGCGAATGAGTCCTCGGTCCCAAACCCCGTTAGCAATCTTTACCGGCTTACACCGGACAACGTACAGGAATATAAAGTCACGACGAACAATGCCACGGCCGAAGAGGGTCGAAACAGCGGGGCGTCAATATCGGTGGCAACTCGCGCGGGCACCAGCGAGTATCACGGCACCGGGTATTTGTTTCTGCGCAACGAAGGCTTCAATTCAAACGAGTTTTTCGCCAGCGCTCAGGGAACGCCGAAGCCGTTAATCCGAATGTTCCAGCCCGGCTTCGAGATGGGCGGGCCGATTAAAAAGAACAAGACATTCTTTTTCGGCAGCTACCAATTCAACCGGATTGACTTCACGCAACCGATAGATCAAACGTTCGGCGTTCCGCTCGTCCTGACTCCGACCGCGCGCACGGGTGTGTTCCGTTACTTCATTCGCGATCCTGCTAATCCGTTCATATCAAACGGGGTTGAGATTACTCGGAACAATACTGCTCTGGTTAACCCGGCAACAGGCGTACCGCTTGTTCCCAACTGTGGTGGCGCGATTACTGTTCGTTGCATTGCCAGTTACGACACGCGAACAGGCGCTAATAACACGTTAGGTCGGACGCTGGATTCCGTGGTCGCGGGAATTCTGAACCCCTATCCGGTGCCGAATGCTTTTACATCCGGAGATGGGCTCAACACTGGGGGGTTTTTGTGGAATCCACCCACGTCAGTTCGAGGTCCTGCATACGCCGCCCGCATCGATCACAATTTCAATCAGAACAACAGCATGTTTGGGCGCTACTTGTTTTCGGATTACAACACTTTGAAAGGCGACCCGTTGAATAGCCGGCCACAAGTGTTTCCGGGTCAGCCGCCGCTGGGCGAGGTATTCCGTCGCACGTCTAATCTCGCCGTCAGTTATAGGCGCGTGTTTTCGGCGCGCGTGGTCAACGAACTGACGTTCGGATTCGGACGCTTTGGATTTCTATTTACGCAAGGTGAAGCTAACCCAGCATGGCCAGACAATCCACCGTATGACTTCTCAAATCTTAGTGAAGGTTATATCAACACGCCTCGCACAGCGCGGTGGGTTACAACTCCACAAATCCTCGACAACGTAAGTTTCGTACACGGCTCGCACGTTTTCCGCACCGGCATGAACTTCCGCTTTTATCGCCACGTGGATCAGCGCGGACAGCCCGGCGGCGTCAACGTAACGCCGTCGATTGGTTTCTCCGGTAGTACGCGGCCGGCATTTAGAACTGGAGCCTGTCCCGGAGCGACGTGCAACAGCGGTTTCACTGCGGCGTCTGGAATCAACTCCACTGACGCAACTAATCTGAGTGCCTACATAAACAACCTTTACGGCTTGCCGGCAAGCATTACGCAGGTATTTCTCGGCAATCTACACAGCGACGCGTTTCAGCCTTTCAAGACCGGCGACAAGGTCACTTTGTATGCGCAGAAGCATAATCTGGATCAGTACAACTTTTACTTCCAGGATGAATGGAAGCTTAAGCCAAACCTGACGATCAATTGGGGTGCGCGTTGGGAAATTAATCCGCCCGCTAATACTTCTCCGGAAGCGAGCGTGTTCGTCGCGAGTACGCCGATTACCGGTACCACGTTGCCGGCAACCCCGGTCGTCGGCGCCGCAGGTGCCGTTAGCTTTGCGGCCGCCAAACACTGGTACGAAGGTGATTTCAACTGGGCAATCGGACCGCGATTCGGCCTGGCGTGGAGTCCTGATTTCAAATCAGGATTTTTCCATCGCATCTTCGGCAACGGTAACCAGAGTGTGGTACGCCTCGGATACGGAATCGCGTTCGACACCATTTCATCGTTCCAGGTGACTGCGGTAGCCGGCGCAGTTCCTGGGGAAAGGCAAAGCTGTAGCAGCTCGTTTTCGACGAGCACGCAGTCGTTCTCCGCAATTCCACAATGCTACGGCACCGGCAGTTCCGCCCCTGCATCTTTGAGTAATACTGTAGCGGGAGGCTTCCCAACTCAGTTGCCTGCTCCAACCGTCCGACCATTGTCGCAGTTGACGCCACTACAGCAACTGAGTACGAATGCGCCAAACATCACGGTATTCGCCCCGCACATGCAGCTTCCAACCGTTCACCAATGGAACCTCAGCCTGCAGCGTGAATTACCGTGGGGATTGGTGATGGAGGCCGGCTACATTGGGCGTCGCGGTGAACACCTTTTCATGGCCTACAACATCAACCAGATCAATCCTGGACCCATTCTTCCCTCCTTCCTGATCATGCAGCAGAATGCGGCGATTGCGGGTTGCAGACCTTCAGGGACTACGTCCGGTGGCGCTGCGTGTGGGACGGTTCCCGTGCTGCGGGGACAATTAATCGCGGCAGGCCTTAGCGCTAGTGCAGCCGACAACGTACTTAACCAATCGGCGACACTGACAGATCTTCAATTCAACGCCGCCGGTTCGTTCGCTCAACGCGTGGAGGACAACACGCTCGCATTGAAGCTGCGACCGAATCAACAGTTCGCCAGGATCACCTATCTCGACAATAGCGGTGATTCGAACTATCACGCCGCGCAGTTTACTCTGCGACGACGGTTCACCAGCGGCTTGGGTGTCAGTCTCGCGTACACGTTTGCCAAGTCCATCGACAATCAATCTGTCGATCCGGTTGGCTCAACCTCGGGAGGGGCCATCACGAACACAACTTCACGGGCCCCGACAGACATACGTAATCTCCGGCTTGACCGCGCCCGGTCTGACTTCGATCGCCAGCAAATCCTGCAAGGCGCCACCGTGTGGGAGATTCCCGTCGGCAAAGGCAAGCGCTTTCTAAGCTCGCCTTCAGGCTGGGTGAATCATCTTCTTGGCGGCTGGACGGTCAACAGCATCTTTACGTATATGACTGGCGAACCATTCAGCGTAAATGCCGGTGGCGACAGCTCCTCCGCGCCGGGAGGCCGCACCGCCAATGCGGCCCATACAGCGCGAGCAATTGTCCAACGACCGGTCAGCTCACAATTGCGTTATCTGCCCGGGCAAACAACTCTTGGGCCCGTAGTATTTCCCGCCTCGACGGCACTACCATGCGGTGTGGATCTAAATTCGCCGTTCTGCATTCCTGCACCCGGTCAGAACGGTGATGGTCGAAACATCTTCACCGCGCCGAGTTATTGGAACCTCGATCTTGGGTTCATTAAAACGATCCAGATCCGCGAGCGTTTCAAGATTCAGTTAAGAACCGAAATGTTCAATGCTTTGAACCACGCGAACTTCGATAACCCGCGCGACGCGAGCGTCGGATCGCCGTCGCTCTCATCGCCTGATTTCGGTCGCACCTGCTGCGCTACGGTTGCTCCGCCATCGACCCAAACGGTCGTACAGACTGGCGAGTCAGCTCGCGTAATTCAGTTCGCGTTGAAGTTCCTATTCTAGCAACGTGAAGACTAACCAGCAGGCGAGGCATCACCGGTGGTGCCTCGCCTTTTCTTTTCTGTTTATGAAAGCGACCAGCTTGTGCAGCGCGATCGTCGTTGTAGCTTGCACCTCTGTGTTTCTCAGCAGCGCGCGGAGTTCGTCATCGGCTACGGACAAGATCAAAGTTGAAGACTTACTGACGCGACATCTGCAATCGATCGGGCCTGAGAAGAGTCGCAGATCCAGTCGCATCATCTCTGGAACGTCACAAGTTATCTTTCGCACAACTCCTTCAGGTCAGGCGATTGGAAAAGCAGTAATGGCTTCAGATGGATCGAAGACATTAATCGGCATGAGTTTCCCGAGCCCAATCTATCCGCGCGAACAGTTGGGTTTCGACGGCAACGCGTTCATGGCGGCGTTCGCGACGCCGGGTAATCGATCTGCGCTGGGAAGTTTCTTGATGGCGAATGAAATGATTTCCAAGCAGGGCTTGATGGGTGGAACATTGTCGTCGGCCTGGCCGCTACTTGATATGTCCGCGCGAAAAGCTGAACTCGAATACGTGGGCACAAAGAAAATAGACGGCCGCATGCTGCATGAAGTGAAGTACTTGCCGCGTGGCACGACTGACGTGAAGGTGACTCTCTATTTCGCCGAGAATACTTTCGAGCATGTTCGAACCGAATACGACCGGGTGATTCCCGCGCCAATGGGCAAAGTCGAATATGCAAACGTGCAGGAGCGTGAAGGCCGCTACAAGATGGTCGAAGAATTCTCGCTCTTCAAGTCAGAGGGAGATTTGAATCTGCCACACATCTACACGATTAAGCTGTCCGTCGATACGGTGAACGGAACCTTCCTCGCTGATTGGACAATCAAGCTCACCAATTTCGAGTTCAATCAAAAGATTGATCCTGCTGCATTTAGGATCACTCTTGACTGAAGGGCGAACCCTGTTCATCCCTAACCGCCAAAAAATTGGATTCGATCGCGAATTTCTGAAAAATATTCCTTGACGCCTCAGTTTTCGGCTATATACTCGCAGCCATTATTACGGCAGTTTTCCCGACGTTTCATTGAGACCAGTAACGAATTAGACATTTCGCGATATTCTCCGGTGGTGACAGTCTCGCCACCGGCTTTTCCACAATCGAGCAGAACCATGGCGCTCCAGCCAGTTTCGGAGAGTGTCCAAGGTCCAGCCTTTTTTCTATTTAAGACAGGGAGGATCTAACCAATGAAGAGAGTTTCATTCTTTCTGGGACTGGCCGTTTGCATCGGCCTAGTTCTTAGCATTTGCGCTACTCAAACACGGGCGCAAACTGCTTCATCAGGAAGTGTCACTGGTCAGGTGAATGACCAGCAGGGAGCCTCGGTGCCCGGCGCCGACGTGACCTTACGTGACATATCAACGAACAGCGCGCAAACCTCGACCACTAACGATGGCGGGCGATACAACTTTCCCGTCGTTCATCCTGGTGTTTACGACATCACCGTCAGCAAGCAAGGTTTCAAGACTGCCAAGTTTTCGCAGCAAAAGATCAGCCTTGGTTTGTTGCTTACCGTCAATGCAATACTTGAGGTGGGCGCACTCACTGAAACCGTGGTCGTAACCTCGGCGGCTACAGGGGCCGAATTGCAGTCGTCAAACGCGACAGTTGGAGTAACGCTTACGCTCAAGGAGCTTGAGTTACTGCCGAACCTCGGCCGGGACGCAAGCACTCTGATGGCGCTTCAGCCAGGTGTGAGCCCGGGTGGCTTTGTGGCCGGCGCTTTCCAGGATGAGAACTCTTTTTCGGTTGATG
>QHZX01000039.1 GCA_003224835.1 Acidobacteriota bacterium
CTGCACCTTCACCTGCTCAGCGACGACCTGCTGCTGCATGATGTTGGTCTGAATGTCATAAGCCTTGTCTGCCTGCGCCTGCTGGCGTTTGGTGACCTCGAGGAACTGCGCACGTTTCACTTCAAGATCTCGCTGCGCCTCGGCCTGCTTTGCCAATGACAAAGTTTCAGCCAGCACGCGGTCTTGATCGGCTTGAGCCTTTGCTACGGCCGATTCGCGGGTTGCCAGCGCCCGTCGGATGGCCGTGTCGCGATCGGCTTCGGCGGCGGCCACGTCGGCGTCGCGCTTGATGCGCGCCACATCTGGCCGGCCCATATTGATGATGTATTCGTTCTTATCGCGCACCTCCTTGATGGTGAAGGAAATTACTTCCAGCCCCATCTTGTTCATGTCGTCGGCGCAGGTGGAGCGCATGCGGTCGCCTACCATCTCCGGCTGCTTCACAATTTCCTCGACGGTGAGCTGGCCGATGATGCCGCGCAAATGGCCTTCCATCACCAGCTTGATCAAGCCTTCGCGCTCCTGATCTGTCTTGGTGAGAAATTGCTCGGCCGCAGTCCAGATGGACTCGGTATCGGATTTGACTTTAATCTGCGCCACTGCTTCGACTGTGACCGCCACACCTTGCTTGGTGTATAGATCCTGTTGGGGCGCCACGTCGAACGACATCAATTCGAGAGACAATTCGTGACAGTTCTCGACCATGGGAAACACAACCGTTCCCCTACCGACGACTACTCTCTTCGAGCGAAATCCATAGACAATCAGCGCCTCATGCGGGCCGGCCTTTCGATACAGGCGTGCAAGAAAGCTCATCAAGAACGCGAGAACGAAAACTCCAACCGCAATTACAATCCAAATCTCTGCTGACAATCCGAGAAACATAACGCCTCCTCCGCGCAATGCGAAAAAATCATCAACCACCAAAAACGCGAAGGTTCAAGAAGTGGAACCAGCTTCGCGTGCTTCGTAATTGCGAAATTTCACCCCGTTGGTCACTACCGACTCCGATCTATTTCGTTTACGGACTCGCCAAATTCGCTCTCGTCTCCGGTTAGTTCCGACCACGGCCGCACATAGGCGATCCCTCGCTCGTATCTCGTGACCACCACTTCAGCTGTTCTCGGAATGGCCGACCCATCGTCCGCACGTGCTCCGCACACTCGCCGCGTTCCGGCTTGCGAGTAGATCAGTTCTCCGGTGCCGCCTTCGCGAATGGGCATAGACAGCCGGCCGAGCACACCGACCATTTCGTAGTCGGCGGGGTCGAGCGCTTCATCCGGAGAAGTGAGAACCCGGCTCAGGAATACATAGATGATTGCTGCTCCACCCGTCCCACTCAAAAGCGCAACTCCAAGCGCCGCCCAGAACCAGATTACGGAATGCCGCGTCAACAAGTATCCCGTGCCGCCAAACCATGCCAGGAAAGCGGTGAGCGTGATCAGGTTAAAAGGAGATACCTGACTGCCGGTCGTTCCGTGAGCGGGAGCCGCGTGGGCCGTCTGAATATGAACCGCGTGTCCGTGAAAATGCGGGATGTGAAGATGAAGGCCTCCGGCCAGGAACATCATCAAGCTCAGGAAGAATCCCACGACGAAACAAACTAGATAGAAGTCTGCCCAGGTCATACCCGTCCTCCCTTTCTTCCATGCGAGTTCGCTCCCGCAGCAGGATGTAGGGCTTCGAGCAGTCGGTCCGCGAGCCCCGGCGTATCCAGAATCGCTCCAAGCAGCAGGAATGTCTTTCGCGTGTCCTTTTGTCGCGCGAGCTTGATGAAGATGTTGCACAGCTCCGGATCTCCAGCGAAACGCTCGGAAGCGTGCAATAACCAAACATCCAGCCGGCCCTCTGTAGTGCGGAGGTCCGAAGTGAGTTCCGTATGATAACCCTCGGGATCGTCCACCAAAAATCCCGGATGCACCTTGAAAAATTTGGCCAGCAGGGAACGAGAAGATTGCGTCATGTGGCGGCGCGATCCACTCTCGATCTGCGAAATGTAAGACTGGCTGATGCTCTTGCCCTGCTCTTTACGGACTCCCGCGACCAGTTCCTGCTGGGTCATCGGTCGATTCAATCCGCGCAGCGATCCTTCCACTTCGCGCAAGTAGCGAATTTTCTCCGCCAGTTTCATATCTCAATACGCGATATTTATATCGCAATATGTAATACGCGTCAAGACCTCAATGTAGCTTATTTTCAGTGGCCTGCGGATAAACAGCTCAGGTTAAACAGAAGAAGGAACAGCTACGACTTCTTATGAAGTAGTCCTCACGGGTGGACTACACGCAGGCCGAGCTCTCGTTCGAAAGCGTCAAAGCCGCGGTCACGATGCAACAGCTCGTGCCCTGCACGCAAGCAGAAGGTTGCGATTAAGCAGTCTATGGTTCGTCGAACGGTGTAGCCTTCAATGCGCAGGGTTCGATAATTAACGGCGGAAGCGATCGCCAACTCCTTGCCGCCAGTTTCGAACAAATGGAAGGTAAGCAGTTCGTCACGGACCTGCACGAATAATCCGGCGTCGCGCACACCTTGTAACACTTCACACAGAATCACGTCAGTGAGACCTAGCCGTTGACGGGTTAATTCCTGATCGAGCCAGTTTGTTTCTGGATTGCCCGTGCCACGCAGGTAGTCAATCCACACCGTTGTATCGACAATTACCATGTCGAGTCACTGATGCTCAGGTTCGACTCACTCGTGATTCTGTAAGATCGCCCTCCCACTGGACCTTACCCCGAAGCCTGCGAAGAGAGCCCTGGGCATGAGTTTGAGCCAACAGTCTTAACCCAGCCGCTACAGCAGCTTTCTTCGTCCGAGCCCCGCTGCGGCGCATGGCCTGTGCCATCAAACGATCATCTATATCTATATTCGTTCGCATCGTAGAACGTCCAATGTGTATAGATCCCATGTTTATGTGTATAGAGCAATCAGAATCGGATCCAAGAATCACGGCTTGCTTTCGATCTTTCCCAGGACTAGCATGAACCCGTTGTTTCGGGCGTGCTCACCAACGTTGTTTCAGCTTTGAATCTCAGGAGGTTTTCATGGCTACAGTTTCCACCACCCAAATCGACCCTCGCGTCCTCAGCTTCATCGAGAAGCCACGCAAAATGCTCATTAATGGAAAATGGGTTGACGCCGTTTCGGGCAAAACTTTCCCTACTTACGATCCTTCGACCGGAGAGGTCCTCGCGCGACTCCCTCTGAGCGCGGCCGGCTGATCTGGAAGCTCGGCGACCTTCTTGACGAGCACCTCGAGGAGTTCGCGTATCTCGAATCCCTCGATAACGGTAAGCCACTGACCATCGCGCGTGCGGCTGATGTGCCATTGGCTGCAGAGCTCTTCCGCTACATGGCAGGATGGGCAACGAAACTCGAAGGCAACACGATTCCGCTTTCGGTTCCGTACACCCCTGGCGCGAAGTATTTGAGTTATACGTTGCGCGAGCCAGTTGGAGTTGTTGGGCAAATCATTCCCTGGAATTTCCCACTGTTAATGGCTGCATGGAAGCTAGGTCCGGCACTGGCCACAGGCTGCACCATCGTTTTGAAGCCTGCTGAGCAGACGCCGCTCTCGGCATTACGTCTGGGCGACCTGATCGTCGAAGCAGGATTCCCAGAAGGTGTGGTGAACATCGTCCCCGGATATGGAGAAACTGCCGGCGCAGCTTTGGCGGCTCACATGGACGTAGACAAGATTGCCTTCACCGGTTCGACCGAAGTTGGCAAAATGATTGTTCATGCCGCAACTGGCAATCTGAAACGGGTGTCGCTCGAATTAGGCGGGAAATCGCCCAATGTGATTTTCAAAGACGCCGACATGGACGTCGCCATTCCCGGCGCCGCCAGCGCGATCTTTTTCAATCACGGCCAGTGCTGCTGCGCCGGTTCGCGCCTCTATATCGAAAACGATGTTTTTGATAAAGTCGTCGACGGCATCGCAGAGAGCGCAAAAAAAATTCGTGTCGGCTCCGGACTCGAACCAAAAACCCAAATGGGACCGTTGGTCTCTGAAGAACAACTGAAGCGGGTTTGTTCATACCTGGAGTCAGGATTGTCCCAGGGCGCAAAAGCTATAGCTGGCGGGCAGAAGAAGGGCGATAAGGGGTACTTTGTCGAGCCGACCGTGCTTGTTGATACGACCGAAGATATGAAAGTTGTGCAGGAAGAAATCTTTGGTCCGGTAGTGGTCGCTATGCCGTTCTCCGGCGCAGAAGAAATCGTGCCCCGCGCCAACGATAACGTGTACGGCCTCGCGGCGGGCGTGTGGACTCGCGATATCAGCAAAGCGCATCGCATGGCCGAGCAGCTACTCGCGGGTACTGTCTGGATCAACTGCTACAACATCTTCGACGCGGCAATGCCATTCGGAGGTTACAAGCAGTCCGGCTGGGGACGCGAGATGGGCCACGAAGTCTTGAACAATTACACTCAGACCAAGGCGGTGTGCGCTCGTCTTTAACTTTGTTAGAGCGAAAGTTGAGTCACGGGCTTCACCGCGTGCCACTCAATCATTCCAAAGGACGAGATCACATCTCGTCCTTTTTTATTTGCGAGAAGCTCTGGTTGGGAATGATAACCGTGCGGAGAGAATTACGGTCTGGCCGGGGGCATAACTTTCACTGCGTGCTCTTCTAAGACCGGCGCTTCTTGACGTAGGAAATCGTAGTGCTCAATGTGGACCGCAACTGCCGGTTTGCCACCATTAACTTGCTCTCGACGCATGACTCGGGCGCGACAGCAAACGTTCATATCATCGGCCAGCATGATCTCGGAAGGCATGACCAGCGTCATCTCAACCAGCTCACCTTCAGAAAGAGATAAGTCTGTCCACAACATCGCGCCGCGTGAACTCAGATCTTGAGTAAAACCAGTCCCGCTCCGGCTCTCGCCCGGCACTCGCAAGGTCACTGGCACCTGATAAGGAAAACGCTGACCGCATCGGCGCTCAACTCGGATCTGCTCAGGGGCGGTCATCGACACACACTCTAGCGCAACCCAGCCTTTCGGGGAAGTAAAAAGAGCAATTCACAGACCATAATGGATCGATTTGCATCGCAGTGACACAAGACAGCATCATGGAATGTGAGTTCCGTGCCAAACTCAGACTCCTCACAATCTAATGCGCCAACAGCGGCGAAATCGAGCTCTCGTGGCTTGCCCGTAACTCTACGTGCTCTCAAGCATCGGAACTTCCAGCTTTTTTCCGGCGGACAACTCATATCCCTTGTCGGCACCTGGATGCAAAACGTTGCGCAAGCATGGCTGGTATATCGCCTTACTAGGTCTTCGCTCCTGCTCGGATCGGTCGGGTTTGCCAGCCAGTTCCCGGTCTTTTTGTTCTCTCCCCTCGGAGGTATCGTTGCCGATCGATACAACCGCCACCGCGTAGTGATCGCGACCCAGACCGCGTCAATGATTCTCGCGTGCATCCTCGCCGGCCTGACGCTTGTCCATCTGATAACGGTCCCAGAGATATTTGTCCTCGCGGCTCTGCTTGGCGTGGTGAACGCATTTGACATTCCAGGGCGGCAAGCTTTTCTCGTGGAAATGGTAGGAAAGGAAGATCTGATTAATGCCATTGCCTTGAACTCTTCCATGTTCAATGGCGCACGAATTATTGGTCCTGCGATCGCGGGAGTCCTCGTGGCAAAGATCGGTGAAGGATGGTGTTTCTTCGCCAATGCGGTGAGCTACATCGCAGTGATTATCGGACTGGTGATGATGCGCCTGCCACCGCGCACGTATTGGCGGCACGGGTCCCCCATTGCTCACATCATCGAGGGTTTTCGTTGGGTACGGGATACTGCGCCGATACGTGCGTTGCTGCTCTTGCTGGGACTGGTGAGTCTGGTTGCGATGCCTTACACGGTACTGATGCCCGTCTTTGCGGACCGTGTGCTTCGCGGGGGAGGGGAGCACCTTGCCGTGCTGATCGGATCACATGATCCGGGAGCGGTGCGGCTCGGAATCCTGATGGGTGCAACGGGCGTTGGTGCGCTTCTGGGTGCGCTGACACTTGCCACGCGCACCGGAGTTTACGGCCTGGGGCGCTGGATTACGTTTTCATGCGCCGGATTTGCAGTCAGCCTTATGGCGTTTTCACTGTCACGCAATTTCTGGCTCTCAACGACACTGTTGGTCCCGGTTGGATACTGCATGATGCTGCAAATGTCCGCTTCCAATACGCTCATTCAGGCCATGGTCCCGGATGACCTTCGCGGACGTGTAATGTCGATTTACTCCATGATGTTCATGGGTATGGCCCCATTTGGCGCATTTCTTGGTGGTGCGGTCGCGGATCGCCTTGGTGCGCCGCTAGCGGTTCTTATGGGAGCGGTTGCGGGCCTCGGAGGCGCCGCCATGTTCGGCATACGTCTTCCCAAGATCCGGGCCGAAGCGCGGCGATTGATCGTCGCGCAGCAGATGGTCGGCGGGGAGCCCGCCCAGGAAATGACTGCGGCAATTGCAAAGGAATAAAAACACCGCGCGATTAACTGGCTCTCCAAAGCAACGTCCCTGGACTGCCATGGGTTTATGGGGGGTAATCAGTGCGCACGAAGCAAGTGCCAGTGTCGTAGAAACTCGGCCAAGTTTTTCGCATAATCAAGTACCGACTGCGGTGTGTGGGCCGAAAAAATGGGAACATAAGAGAAGGTCAAGGCGAGCATAAGAATGGCAACAACCGTCAGCCAGCGGCGCCCGGTTGTAACTTCCGGCCATACAGGAACTAAGGGATGCCGCATTCCGCTCAGACGCAGCAACACCGCCCAAAGCAGCCATCCGGTCCAGTAAAACAGCGCCAGAGGAATCAATGCCAAAATCGTCAGCCGCGACACGGTTTTGTGCGCGCGCGGCGAAACTGCGAACACGATGTGTCCGCCGTCCAATTGCCCACCCGGAAGCAAATTCAACGAGGTCGCAAACATTCCCACCCACGCGGCGATCGCCACCGGATGCAAATAAAGCCGGCTGAGCGGCACGCCAGCGATGCCAGTTGCATAACCCATCGCGTTCAGAAGTCTGCGGACCAGATGGAACACCAGTGGATATCCCAACTTAATATCGGGCGGAGGCGCACCCGAAGGCGCAACGCGCGAAAGTCCGAGAGAGAATATCAACACGACCAGAGCAACCACGAATCCGGCGATCGGCCCAGAAATGCCAATATCGAAAAGAATTGCCCGGGAGCGTAATCGAGATTTAATTCGGATGAACGCGCCCAGTGTTCCAATCAGGGTTGGAAATGGGATGAAGAACGGCAGCGTCGCCGAGACTCCGTAGCGCACGCAGAAAAGATAATGTCCCATCTCGTGCGCAAGAAGGATGAGCATTAGCGTCAGGGAGAAGGGAAGACCCAGCAGCAAGTTCGAACCATGCAGCGCCCAACCAACCGGAAAAATCTCGTCGCCAAGCGTGAACGGCGGCAGACCGGCAAGGAAATTAAATTCGAGACGGGCGCCGACAACCAGAGTGGTAAAGAACGTTAAAGCCAGGAGCAGAAGGTGTAGCCAATACCTGTGCTTGGGCGTCTCCGCTAAGGACACCTCTACGCCATCGGGGGCGTAGATTTCACTGGGAACGTAAACTTCGGGGGAATTCTGAGTTGACATCTTTCACTCGAAGGAGAGGGCACAGCTAGTGCCCCGGACAGGCTTCGTCCGCCCCAGGCGAAACTCCCGGGAGACCTGAGCCTATTCTATCGTCTGCAGTTCCTTGCCGGGTTTGAATCGAACAGCTTTGCCTGGCGGAATCGAGACCTCAGCCCCGGTACGCGGGTTGCGCCCGATACCGGTTTTGCGCGGCCGTACGTTGAAGACACCAAAGCCCCGCAGCTCAATGCGATCGCCATGGGATAGGGAGCGTTTCATGCTCTCAAACACGGTTTCAACCGCCATTTCAGCTTTGGTTTTGGTGATTCCAGTCCGGTTCACTACTTCGTTGATAATGTCGAGCTTTATCACAGGTGCCTCATCGCGTGGAGTCTAGGGGTGCCTCAAGTGGTTGATGCTAAGAGAGATATGGAAGATTGTCAATTGACAGCTTTGTCTCGTAAGATGGTCACATCCGCCAGCAGTCGTCACCAGCCCAAGAAATTTTGTAATTTGGTAATCGGGCAGTTGTGCAATCTTACGCCGCTCACGCGCTCTAAAATTTACCAAATTTCAAAATTACTCAATTACCAAATCTACTAAAGGAGTTACATGTTAAAAAGCGATCGCTGGATTCGCAAAATGGCCCTCGAGCACGGGATGATCAATCCTTTTTCGGAGAAGCAGGTGCGCGAAGGCGTGGTCTCATATGGGCTTTCTTCCTACGGATACGATTTGCGCGTAGCCGACGAATTCAAAATTTTTACCAACGTGAATTGCGCCACGGTTGATCCAAAGGGCTTCGACGAGAAATCGTTTGTGACCGTCCGTTCTGACTGTGCTCTCATTCCCCCGAATTCCTTTGCTCTGGCCCGCTCAGTGGAATATTTCAAAATCCCGCGTGACGTGCTCACGATCTGCGTGGGCAAATCCACATATGCGCGTTGCGGAATTATCGTGAATGTCACCCCGTTTGAGCCGGAGTGGGAGGGCTTCGTCACGCTCGAAATCTCGAACACTACGCCGTTGCCGGCGAGGGTTTACGCAAACGAAGGCTTGTGCCAGATCATCTTCTTTCAATCCGACGAAGTTTGCGAAACCAGCTACGCCGATCGGAAGGGAAAATATCAGGCGCAAAAGGGAATTGTTCTGCCGAAGTTGTAAGAAGCCGCCTGGTCTGCGGGTAAATTAGAAACAGGTGAGGAACTTCGCGTCCAGAAACTTGAAGCTGATACTGCGAAATCTTATTTTCTTCCTTCGCCTTCTTTATAGATGTACTTGATAGAAGGCTTGTAGATCATCAGATTTGGGCCGCTGGTGCGATTCACCTTGATGCACGACCGGTCGTACCACTCGATGCAGCCGTGAATTTCTTCGCCATCGGTAAGCACCACAACCATTGCGGTTTTCGATTGCATCTGCTTCTGATAATAAAAATTCTCCGCATTGGTCTGGTCTGGAGGCGGAGCCTTACGGGCGCCATTTGAGCGGTCCTGTGAACGTTCTGGACGGTCCCGCCGCTCGCCACCGTTCTGCACCGGATGGCTGGAGGCCGAATGGTTGGTGTGGTTCAACAACGGCCGGATCAGTTTACGGCTGGCGAATGCGTCTTTGTCAATGTGGCGATCACTGGCCAGGGCTGGAGTTGGATCTTTCATTGCATCACCTGCCGACAGGTTCCGACTTGCCACCCCACTACGAAACGGCGCTTTACGGAGACCAAAAGGCGTGAGTTGCTACTTACCCTAGCACAGCAGGTCAAGAGTGACAATCCCGAGTTCCGTGTAGGAAGTGACGAGAGGAACCTGCAGCAAATTTTTGGTAATCAGGTTTGCAAGACTCCCACTTTGAACTCTGGCACGTCTGGATTCAGTGCCGCCGCTTCGAGCGCGGTGGTAATGGCGTCGCGTGTATCGACCGGATCAATGATTTTGTCGATCCAAAGCCGTGCGGCCCCGTAGCGGGGGTCGGTCTGCTCGTTGTAGGTGCTCTTGACGGAGTCGTGCAGTTCTTTTTTCTCTTCTTCGCTCAGTTGTTTTCCGCCCCGCTCGAGTTGACGGATCTTGATTTCAACCAGGGTGCCGGCCGCCGAATCGCCACTCATGACTGCATACCTTGCCGTGGGCCATGCAAACACAAAGCGTGGATCATAAGCCTTTCCGCACATCGCATAATGCCCCGCACCAAATGATCCGCCGAGAATAACCGTAATTTTAGGGACGACCGAATTTGAAACGGCGTTGACCATCTTCGCTCCGGCTTTAATAATTCCACTCCATTCGGCATCCCGTCCGACCATGAAGCCGTTCACGTCATGTAGAAATACCAGCGGAATCAAATTCTGATTGCAATCCATGATGAAGCGGGCAGCTTTTTCTGCCGACTCGGTGTAAATCACTCCGCCGAACTCCGTTCGTTTCCGCCCCTCGTGGTCAGTCGCTTGCGCATGCAGCTTCTGGTTGGCGACGATCCCCACCGCAAACCCGCCGATCCGCCCGTATCCGCAAACCAGCGTCTTCCCGTACTCAGCTTTGTATTCATCGAACTTACTTGCATCGGTAATACGCGCGATGATTTCGCGAACGTCATAGGGACGGGCGGGCGAAGAATCGTAAATGCCATAAACTTCTTCCGCGGCCAGTGCTGGCGGCTCGTGGAAATCCACCGTTCCGCTGATCGCCGAATGCATGGCTGCTCCACCCAGTTCTTCCGCCGAGATCTTTTGCCCAATCGCTGCCTGCACCAATGCTGGGCCAGCCAGGAAAAGCCCGCTGCCGTCCGTCATCAGGACGTGGTCACACATCACCGGCAAATAACCGCCGCCCGCAACACACATGCCCATGATTGCGGCAATCTGCGGAATCCCCATCGCCGACATCACCGCATTGTTTCGAAATACCCGTCCGAAGTCGTCAGTATCGGGAAAAACGTCTTCCTGCAGCGGAAGGAATATCCCGGCAGAATCGACCAGATAGATGACAGGGATCCGGTTCTCGATCGCGATGTTTTGCGCCCGAATGACTTTCTTCGACGTCATCGGAAAGAACGCGCCAGCCTTAACTGTGGCATCGTTGGCGATGATCATCAACATGCGGCTTTCGACCCGTGCCAACCCGGTGATTACGCCTGCCGCCGGCGCTCCGCCCCATTCTTCGTACATGCGGTAGCCCGCGAATAGCCCGAGCTCGAAGAAACTGCCTGGATCGACTAGCTTGTGAATGCGCTCGCGAGCGGTCAAACGCGATTTTGAATGCTGGTTCTCAATCGCCTTTTGACCGCCGCCTTCGCAGATCTGCTCTTCTTCATTGCGAATCCCCGAGACCAGGTCTGCGAGGAAGCGCATATTGGCCTCGAAGCGCGCCGAAGTGGGATCAACCCGGGTGGTGAGAATAGACGTGTCCGTAGCCATGCTTCGCGATTGCTAAGTTAAACCAGCAGAGCGGCAAGGCGCAAACATGGTCGCGTGCTTCTGCGGCTATTTCTTTTCCTGCGGTTTCAAGTCCAGTGCCGCGGAGTTCATGCAATAGCGTAGTCCGGTGGGACGAGGACCGTCCGGAAAGACGTGGCCTAGATGCGCATCACAACGCGAGCACCGGACCTCAGTCCGCCGCATACCATGCGTCACGTCTGTCTTCTCGTCGACCGCGTCCTCAGAGGCAGGCTTGTAAAAGCTTGGCCAGCCCGTACCGGAGTCGAATTTTGTCTCCGAAGTGAACAGCGGCTGTCCGCAGCAAACGCAGGTGTACACTCCCGGGTCTTTGGTTTTGTTGTATTTTCCGGTGAACGCCGGCTCGGTTCCCGCCTTGCGCGTCACGTTAAACTGCTCGGGCGACAGTTCTTTCTGCCACTCGGATTCAGATTTGGTGATTTTATCTGTCATAAGAATTAGTTCTTAGTTATAGCCTTTTGCTCTCAGAAATTTTACTGGATCCAAAAGAATAGATGCGAGAACGGCAAGAAAGTGTCAGCACTGCCTCTGGAGGCCGGGGATCTAAAAGACGATACCGTTCTTTCACTTGACTTCGCCTTATATTCGCCTACAATGCTGGCATGGCGATCACCAAGCGTCAACGAGAGGTGTACGACTTTATTGCCGAATTTGTGCAGCGAAACCAGTACTCGCCTTCGTTTGAAGAAATCGGCCAAGGCCTGGGGCTGAGTTCGTTGGCCACGGTTCACAAACATATTTCAAATCTGGAAAAGAAAGGCCTGCTCAACCGTGACTACAACCGCAGCCGGTCCATCGATTTGCTTCCTCCCAAAGGCCGCCTAAAGCTCGCGATGTCCGTGAACACGGGCATGGTGTTGCCGTTGCTGGGACGTATTGCCGCCGGACAGCCAATCGAGGCCATAGAACAATTCTCGACGGCGACTACGTTCTGGTAGAGAAGACGAAAATCGCTCACAACGGAGATATCATCGTCGCACTGGTGAGTGGCTCTGATGCCACACTTAAGCGTTTCTATCGCGATGGCGACAGAATTCGCCTGCAGCCTTCGAATGCCAAGATGAAGCCGATCATCGTTCCCGCTGCGGACGTCCAGATTCAGGGCCGGGTGATTGGGGTTCTCAGAAAGTATTAGCTACTGAGTGGAGCTGGATGCAAAAATAACAATCGCCCGGAGCAGAGCCTTAGGCGATTTAAACAGTTTTAACTGCTACGATGTGCTTCTCCAGCCGCTTCTGGATCTGGTCTTTAGGGACGTAGCCGACAATCTGTTCCTGCACCACGCCGCCCTTGAACAAGAGCAATGTAGGAATGCCCCGAACGTTGTAGCGCATCGGAGTAGCGTTGTTCCTGTCCACATCCATTTTGCCGATCTTCACCTTGCCCTCATATTCCTTCGCGAGTTCGTCCACGATAGGGGCAAGCGCGCGGCACGGTCCGCACCAGGCAGCCCAGAAATCCACTAAAACCGGAGTCTCCGACTTCAGCACGTCCTGGTCAAAGTTCGCATCGGTCACTTCAATAATTCCGTTCGCCGCCATTGTTCCTCTTTCCTTCAACGCTTGTGCGTCGCAAATATCGTAACACCAGATATTGGATGCATTTGGCCTGAGAAGGTCGCAGGGGCCATGTTTTCTGGACAAGAGCCTATTTAGGAGAAGGGAATGGCTGTAAATAAAAAAGCGCCCTGAACATTGTTCAGGACGCCTCGGCAGCCCTCCCCCAGAACTGCCTCGAACGAATTGGATACTAGAAGAGCAGAGCAGAGGTGTAAATGTCACTTCGGTAACTGAGGCCGTCGTTAGCCAGTAACTCAGCAATATTCCGGATGGGCTACTTCAAGCGCCAGTTCTGGCCGCCGTCAGATGTGTTCCAAACCTGCCCGTTCGCGGTGCTTAGCACGCCATTCTGCGGATCAGAGAAGTCGATGTGAACAATCTCGTCGATTAAAGCAGGCCCAGTTTTTTGCCAACTTTGGCCAGAGTCCGCTGAATGGTAGAGGATACCGGCCGTTCCGCCTACCCAAATATCGTCGCCGACAGAGCTGATGGCGCGGAATGAAGCATCTTTCGAAACGGGAACAATCTGCCATGTCTTTCCTGAATCCAGCGAGCGCTGCACATCCCCGTTTGCGGATAAGCCCCAACTGACGCTTGAAAGGTCCTTCTTTGCGAGCTTGGCGCCAGTGACAAGAGCTTCGTCGCCACGACTCGCCGATTGCGCTGCGCCGAGTCGAACCTCCCCCGACTGGTCAAACTGCATGCTGGCTTTAGGTTTCGCCGTCATATGGTTGACTGGCGGGAGGACTTTTGCGTCTGCCATCTTGGCTGAAGCGGGCGCAATCTGATCGACTTCTGGCGGAGTCTTCAGTTCAGCGATTTCGCGCTTCGGCTGTGATTTCTCCCGGGCTGGGGAATAGCTGCTGGTGACGTGCCGACTGAATACCGCGCGATTAACGACTAGGACGCTTCCCAGGATTACCACGGAAACGGCTACCGTGGCCCACCGCATCGCAAGACGCGGTTCTCTGGATGGCAGCAACACCTGCTGTGTATCAGGCTCCGGCATGGCCAAATACAGGGTGTCGCGACACTCCATACACTTTGCCAGATGATTCAGCAAGCCGTTGCGAGCCTCCTGCGAAAGTCCCTTTTCCGCAAAGGCAGCCAGCAAGTCGGGATCAGGATGCCGCCCTGCTTCCTGCGCTCTCAGGCGTCCAGAAACGAGTTTTTTGACTACATCCATCTCTGGCCTATCTCCCCCCTTTGCCCGCTTTTGCCTCTCTGTCGGAGAACGCTACCTGGGCCGAATCTTGCGCCAAACTTGCGCGAATATCGACTCTGAGGTCCCGGGCATCGGCTCTGAGGGCCTCCTCCGCCTCTCTCCGGCTCATGCCCATTCCCCCCAGGAACTTCAAAATCTGTTTTCTGACATTTTTTGTCAGTTTCTCAACCCTGCGGCTGATGGTCGATTCGTGCACCGAAAGGGACCGCGCAATCTCGGCAAGCGTGCGCTCATCCAGGAAATAAGATGCCAGGATGAAGCGGTCTTCCGGATCTAGCGAGCGCAATGCCTCGTCTACAGCTTGCTCTAGCCGCTTATCGACTCCAGTGATTTCCTCCGCAACCGCCGCAGGAAATTGTGCGCCTTCTTCACACTCGCGATCCAGGCTCACCAATCGTCGTTGCTTGCGATAGTGATTGATGTATTCCTGCGCGAGCACGGTCCGGAGCCATCCGCCAAGCGATCCGCGACCGCCATAGGACGAGAGTTTCGAATGCCGCTGTCCTTCGCGGGTTTGGGTTCCATACAGATCGGCATAAACCGAATCCGCCAACTCCCTGCCGGTGGCATCGTCGCGCGTAATTTGCCGTCCGGCATCGTAGAGCTTCTCCCGGAAACGAAGCATGAAAACTTGCCAAGCTCGCTCATTTCCGGCGGCGCAGGCCCGAGCAAGCGCGAGATCCTCAATGTGCAAACGACCGAAAAAGTCGTACTTCTGCTTGTACGATTCTTGCAGGTTCTTCGCGGCCAACTCTTCGAGAATTGCTGCAAACTCGCCCATGGTGATGCCGAATTCCTCCGCACGGCTTTTACGATAGAGCTCAAGCAGGGCGGGGTTCGACTCTGTTCCTTCAAAATGGCGTAGATTGCTTGCGGGCATGCCTTTGTAAATGCTACCAACTATTAGACGCGGAATTCTGGATTTATGCCGTGTGCTCGAAGCTGATCTGTAGAATTTCGTCAGCTCAGGCGTCTGCCCTGCGCTTGTTTTACTCCGAAGCAGAGCATTTGCTGCAGTACAATGTCCGTGACTTTCCACTCCAGAAGAATCCATGCCCCACCTTTCCCGAACCATATTCCATGTTGACATGGATGCGTTCTTTGTCTCGGTAGAAGAGCTCTTCGATCCTTCCCTCAAGGGCAAACCCGTCATCGTCGGGGGCCAACGCCATGAACGCGGAGTTGTCTCCGCAGCTTCTTACGAGGCGCGGAAATTCGGCGTGCATTCGGCCATGCCGCTTCGTACCGCAGCAAAGCTTTGCCCACAAGCCATTTTCGTCGATGGTCATCCTGACCGCTATCGTGAATGCTCAGAAAGAGCTCGCAGGGTGCTGTCCAGCTTCTCGCCGCAAGTGGAGATGGTCTCGATAGATGAAGCGTATCTGGACATGACGGCCACCGAGCGCTTGCATGGGCCACCGCTGCTGGCGGCACACAAGCTTCATGAAAAAATGAAAGCGGAAACCGACCTGAATTGTTCGATAGGCATTGGAGCATCGCGATTGATCGCGAAGGTATGTTCCGGGAAAGCCAAGCCGAATGGCGTTCTCTACATCGTGCCCGGGCGCGAGGCGAAATTTCTTGCGCCCCTCGATGTGCGCGAGATCCCGGGTGTGGGAAAGGTTTCGGAGCAAAAGCTACACGCGTTGGGGATTCGCAAAGTCGGCGATCTGGCAAAGTACGACGACAGCGATCTTGAACAGCAGTTTGGTAAATGGGGAGTGGCGCTGGCCGGCAAGGCGCGCGGCGAAGACGCGGGAGCATGGTTTGAAGGTGAGATTGGCGCAGACGAAGGTGCGAAATCAATCGGCCACGAACACACTTACGATCAGGACACGGCGAACGTCGCGCAACTCGAAGCCACTCTGATGCGGCTCTCAGAAATGGTGGGGCGGCGACTTCGCGAGAACCAATTGCGGGCGCGAACTCTGCAACTCAAATTGCGTTATAAAGATTTCACCACCATCACTCGCGCCCACTCGGTGGATTTACCGACACAGCTGGACAACGAAATCTTCCAGCACATCCAGCGGCTCTTTCACGCGAATTGGCGCCGAGGCGCCGAGGTTCGACTGCTCGGAGTTCAGGCCTCACACTTCGGGCAGGGATCCCCACAGCTCGATTTCCTGGAAGATCAGGCGGGGGAAAAATGGGAGCACGCTTTATCGGCCGCCGATCGGCTGCGAGACAAATTTGGTGAAGGCGCCATTACGCTAGGCACAGGGATGAAGGGCGGATTCCGCGAGCGCACCCATGAAAATCCAGCGGCGCTGCCCGGAAAGTCGAAACGAAGCGAGGCTTAAGTCGGCTATTTCAGACTCGCTACGGAGAAGTCGGCGCCGGATCAACGAAGCAAGCCGATTGTCCCAGCACCGTCTGAGCCGGCAGAATTGGCGGCGTTCTCCACGGCGCGGTGTCGAAGTCAAAAAATCCGCTGGTCGAATCCTCCATGCCCACCTGCGCTTTATCGCGTGCGGTCAAGGTGTGCAGTTTAAAGCGTGTCTCGATTAGCTTTAGGATTGCGGTCAAGTCCCTTACCTGATGCGAAACGAAATTTTTCTTCGAATAAGGAGAAACTACGACCAGCGGCACGCGATATCCGGTATAGCTGAAGTCACAAATCGTGCCCGGAGTTGTGGCTCCAAAGCAGGGATCATTCGGGTGCAAGTCCACCGGCGGAATTCCATCCGGGTTCACGGCCGGTTGTGGCGCCACGTGGTCGTAGAAACCCCCCGGTTCGTCAAAGGTAAGAACGAACGCCGAGTCCTGCCAACTCTTTCCAGGCGTGCAGCTGCCGGAGGGAGGACTGTCAGTTTGTCCGCACATCACCGCATTGATCAGTCTTGAAACGTAATCTGCTCCGGCTTGTATAGTGCAGCAGGCGGGCTGCCCCGGAGCCGGATCATTATCTTCCGGGTGCTCATCCTGCCCTAAGTCGGATGCAGGTTCAATCTGCGCCACCTGGGGCAAGGTACCGTTCACCGCGTCCGCGTAAAACTGCGAAATCGGAGCGATCGAGTGCATGGGATTATTTGTGTATTGGCTGATGTTGTTCTTAATTGTGTCCCCGAATACAAAATCGTGAATGTAACTTCGCGCCAGGAGGCACTGGGTGTCTGTGTCAATACAGGGGGTTGCACCGCCGCCATTCACATAAATTTTCCAACTGATGCCGGCATTCTGCAGGGCCTCGAAAATGGTAGGCGAGGGAATAAGCGGAGTGTCAGAGGCAGTGCTTCCTCGTTGATAGACATAACCGTGAGAAGTTCCCGCAATCAGATACTCCCGATTGGGAGGAGTGCGGGTCATAACCGGGGCAAACCATCGGTCCGAAGTTGAGAACGCCGTCGCCAGGGCGTAGTAGTAGTTCAAATCGGTCCCGTTATAAAAGCCCATGACCCGTACGCCATTCGTATCAAAAAACGGAGCCAGCGCACCCGTGCTGTCAGTATGTTGGCGGGCATCATTGGCTCCGGCGTCCACAAAGCCGTCCAGCGTAGGTGTAGGGGACATCGGGTCATGTACGTTCCACGAACGGTGAGCTTCGCCCCATGAAGGACTGGGATTCTCGACGCAGAGGCTATCAGCGTGAAAGGACGGAACCATTGGACTATTTGCGTCTATTTGGCAAAAGCTATTGGTGATAGGCGGGTCTGGAAACGCCGGGTCGCAACCCGGATTGGTCGGAGGCGGCCCGGCATTCGGAGCGGGTCCGCTAACTGGATTGAATTGCGGCAATCCGTCAAAGGACTGGTCGGGAACATTTTTTTCCGCCCAATATCCACGCAGTGCACCGAAATAGTTGTCGAAAGACCGGTTTTCCTGCGCAATAAAAATTATGTGGTTGATGTTCTTCAGGGTAGCGTTGAAGGTCGCTGTAATGTTTGCGGCACCGGTAATCGTGCAGGTCAGACCACTCTGCGTCTTACTGCCGGTGCCTAGACTGGAGCAGTTAATACCATTGGGCGTGCTGGTCACAACCCCGATTCCGCCACCCTTGGTCGTGACTGTGACCTCGTCTAACCCTGGGACGAATCCGACGCAGCCAACCCACGTAATCACAGAAATAGCGACAAGCGGCATTAAAGCTTTTCCCAAGCTAGACATTCTTCTTCCTTTTCATCTTGTACGGGCGGCAACTTCGATGAGCATCGAGCAGAACTGGTTGGTTTTCGTTAGCGGCTGGATGAAACTTGATCTGCACAGCTGGTGCATTTTCATTCACTTGTGCGGATATGTTAATTTCTGAGCAGCCGCAGCGCTTCTGAGTGGGACTGTTGGCTTGAAACCAGCAACTCGCATCTAAGTAGCAGGATTAAAATTGATGCGGCGGGAACGCCGCGGTAGGACACGCAATGAAATCCAGTTATAAGTTCCGCCGGATGGCCTTAGTCATCGCGATGATTTTGGTAGGTTTCTCAGCTTCCGGATTGGCACAGACATGCTTCACTTCCGACGAGATGGATGCAGCAACCCGGTCTGCGATCCAGAGCACGGCTAGCCGCTATTTCGACATGGTCTCAAGGGGAGACACGGCCACGCTCAAGCAGAACGCCATCCCTACGTTGGCAAGCAACTTCGGCGGGCTGGAAGGCACGATCAAGGAGAATCAGGCCAATCTGGCTGGTGCTCATGCCACTCCACGTGCGCCATACGAACTTAAGGCTGAGGGAACCGCACCTCTAGCGCGGGCGGAATTTCTTTGCGGAATTTTCGGCGCTGCCGGGCAGACCGCCAATAGCACAGAGTTTGTGATCCCAAATCTGCCGCCGGGAACTTACGGCATCGCCATTCTGGATGTGACGACGCAAAAAAGCCCGTACACGGTATCTTTCGTTTTGCAACAGGCCGGGACAGACTGGAAGCTGGGCGGCCTTTTTCTTCGTCCGGCGCAGATTGCCGGGCACGACAGTAAATGGTTTCTGGATCATGCCAACGCTTTTAAAGCTAAAGGCCAGACCCACAACGCGTGGCTTTATTACCTGCAGGGACGGGAACTCGCGCTGGCCGTTCCTTTCATGGAGACGCAGGCGATTGACAAACTTTATGACGAAGAACCGAGCATGAAAACTTCGGATCTTCCGGCAGGCGGGAATACGACCGATTTGGTTGCTCCCGGTGGAAAGACCTTCAAGCTGATCACGGTTTCGCCTCTGCCAGTTCAGGCCAGCGTTGCCGACACCGGACAAGCCTTCCAGGAAAACATGGCGGTAATGAAGGCGCTTATTACAAAATATCCTGAATTCCGCGACGCCTTTGATGGCGTTGTGGCTCGCGGAGTGGAATCTTCCGGACGAGATTACGGCACCATGATGCCGATGAAAGACATTAAATGATTACGGCACCATGATGCCGATGAAAGACATTAAATAAAGTTCTGTCGAGATGAAGGCGTCGTTCACTGTGCTAGCTTCCGACAGCGGTGGACCAGAGCTCTGGCGTGCAGGCCTTTACCTCCTGCAATTTCCCTTGATCAAGCACCAGAACTAGATCGCAGCTCTTTAGCGTGTTCAGCCGGTGCGCAATCATGAATGTAGTGCGGCCGGCCATCAGCCGCTCAGTTGCCTCCATAATGGCCGCTTCCGTATGAACGTCAACCGAACTGGTTGGCTCATCAAGAATTAGGATTGGGCTGTCCCGGAGAAACGCGCGTGCCAGCGAGATCCGCTGGCGCTCTCCACCGGAAAGGCGTGAGCCACGCTCGCCGACTTGGGTTTCGTATCCGTCGGGAAGCGCTGAGATGAATTCGTGTGAAGCCGCGGCTTTTGCAGCTGCGACAATTTCCGCATCGCTGGCGTCGGGCTTTCCATAGGCAATATTTTCGGCAATGCTGGCGGCAAATAATACAGGTTCCTGCAACACAACTCCGAACTGCCGTCGCAAATCGGCAATCCGGTACTTCTGGATGCCAATCCCATCCAACAGAACCGCGCCTTCAGAAGGGTCGTAGAAGCGCATCAGCAAATTCAGCAGCGTAGTTTTTCCCGCGCCGGTTGCGCCCACGATCCCGACTCTCGTTCCCGAAGGAATATGAAACGAGATATCGTCGATCCCGTGCCGCGACCCTTCGTACCAGAAAGAAACACCTCGGAACTCAAATTCGCCCATCGCGCGAGGCAGAGGCAGCGCGCCTTGCTCCTCAGAAATTTCAGGCTCTTGATCCAGCAGCATAAACGCGCGCTCCAGGCTCACGAGCCCCGTTTGCAGCTCTGTCGCCTTGGTAGTCAGCGTTTGCAGTGGCTGATAAACCTGTGCGACATAAGCCATGATCATAAGCAGTGAACCGATGGTGAGCGTCCCGGCGCGAACATGCTGGACGCCGATGTAGAGCGCCGCCGCCGTACCACCTGCAATAGTCAAGCCTATTAGCACGTTGAAAATCGCTTGCTGCAGCGCAAGCTGCACCTGGTGTGACATACGCTCGCCAGACCGGCGGACGAATCGGGCATGCTCCCGGCTCTCCTGGCCGAAAGCCTTGATTACCCTGATGGAGCCAATCACTTCCTGAATCACCGACATGGCCGAGCTATCTAGGCCCTTGATCGTCTGCGAACGCTTTCTTACGATCCGGCTGCAACCTAGGGAAAGCACAAAAAGTACGGGAGTGATCAGCAATGCGACCACCGCCAGTTCCATGTCCATCTTCGCAGTCACGATGATCATTCCCGCCAACGTGAACAGCGCAGTCAGCAGCGGCACCATTCCCTGGATCGTCACGTACTGAATGGAGGGGGCATCATGCTGGATCCGATATACCGAATCAGTAGCCCCGTAATGGTCATGAAATACCAAGGGAAGCCGTTGCACGTGATTGAGCAGCCGTGCGCGAAAATCCCAAACCAATTTTTCGCCGGTGTAGGTCTGCAGCAACCATGACGCCAAGCCTTGAATATTGACCAGCACTGCAATGCCAAGCAGGACGAAAATGGCCAGCTCAAGCGCGGTGCGGTGCATGTTCATCCAGCCATGCGAAGACAAAGAACCCGTCCAGAGTAGCCAACTAGGAAGCGGCTGAGAGCCGAGCACGTTGTCTACGACGATCTTCAATGGCAGTGGAAAAAGAAGCGTGAGTGGCAGCGACAGAAAGCTAAGGAAAGCTATCCCAGAAAGATGGGGCCAGCAACTGCTCGACTCGCTGAGCACCCGAATGAGCGCCGATTTTCTTCTCTTAAGACCGAACAAACTGCCACCGGAAAACGTCGAGGCGCCCTGCCCTGCAACGCGAAGTAAAGTGAGTTCATTTTACGCCAACTAGTTTCCGCGCAGAACAAATTTTTGCAGTTACCTCGGTGCAAAAGTCTTCGTCGGCCAAATCCGCCGCGACCTACAAGGGATAACCCTTCGCGTGTAAGCGATCTTCTTTCCTGAAATAGAGTTTCCGCCGAAATCCCTCTTCTGAGCGCAGGGCCATCCAAGTAACCGTCATTTAGAGATAAGTGATGAATAGAGGTAAGTGATGAAGTCAAGACGTTGGATCGCCGCAGTCGTTTTTTTCCCCAGCTTCCTGTTTGCTCAATTCTCAGGTTTGAATTCGCAATCCCCGCAACCTGCAGCGCGACCTGCCCAGGACATAGCCGTGCTGAACGGAAAACTTCTTATCAATGGTGCTCCCGTGCAGGAACCGGCGAATGTGCTTCTCCAGTGCGGAAAGGAGGTGCGCGCCGAACAGTACTCGGACAACAAAGGCAATTTCAGCCTCACTGTTTATGTTACTAACGAAACTTCTACGACAACGATTGCCACCCAGCAGGCAGTTCTTTCCAGTGGGGAGTGGGTGGATTGTGAACTGCATGCCGATATTGCAGGTTATCGCTCCGACCGGGTGAGGCTCACTGAGGCGCCGAGCCGCGGCAACGTCAATGTGGGAACCATTGGTT
>QHZX01000040.1:0-7135 GCA_003224835.1 Acidobacteriota bacterium
CAAGCCCGGCAAGCCTGGTTACTCTGGAATGAATTTCTTGGAGCGTATTGGAAGACAGGCCGAGGTGCGTCAGCTCGCGCGTCAACTTGAAATCGAACCCTCTCACCATGACTACTCCGAACACCGCGATAGCCATCACCCCGGCAACTCGTGCGACTGCATTGTTGATACCAGAGGCCGTGCCGGCATGGTCCTGATCGACTGAGCCCATAACCGCAGTTGTCAAAGGCGCTACAGTAACCGCCATCCCAAAACCAAGCACAACGATAGCTGGGAAGAACGTCTTCCAATAGCTGCTCCCGGTTGAAGGCACCGCGAAAAGAACAAAGCCTGCCGCCACAATAAGCGGGCCAATGATCAACGGAACGCGGGGCCCATAGCGCGCCACCAGACCTCCGGACCAGCGCGAAAGAGAGAACATCAGCAAAATAAGCGGAAGCACGGCTGCACCGGTCGCGGCTGCCGAGTATCCCTGCACCTGAATCAGGTTCATCGGAAAGAGAAAGAAGAAGATCCCAATCCCCGAGTACAGGAACAGCGTTAGCAAGTTAGCACCACTGAAAGTGCGGGACCGAAACAGCGCCAACGGAACCATCGGTGAACTTACTCTGGCCTCGTTGAATACGAAGCCGGCAATACCCGCGACTCCAACAATCAAACTTCCGAAAACCAGCGGGTTGTTCCAACCCAGGTTAGTAGATTCGACAAATCCGAAGACTAAACCGCCTAACCCAATAGTCCCTACCAGCGCACCCAGCCAGTCAATTCGACGAACACTCGCGCTCCGGCTTTCAGGGATATGCCAAAGCGAAATCGCAATTACCACCACGGCGAGGGGAATGTTGATAAAGAAAACCCAGCGCCACGAAGCATGCTCAATCAACCATCCGCCCAGAACCGGCCCAATCGCGGTCGTGATCGCAGTGAAACCGGACCAGGTGCCGATCGCCTGCCCGCGGCTGTTCTCATCGAATGAAGCGCTGATGATTGCAAGGCTGCCTGGGACAAGAAAGGCAGCTCCAACACCCTGAATACTTCGCGCAATGTTCAATTGATGAATGTTCGACGCAAAGCCGCAAGCCGCAGAGGCTATCGCGAAAATTGTGACGCCAATGACAAATATCAATCGCCGGCCAAACACGTCGCCGAATGAGCCGCCAACCAGGATCAATGCGCCTAGGAACAATCCATAGGATTCGACCACCCATTGCACGTCGACGATGTTTGCGTGCAAGCTGGATTCGAGCGCAGGTAGCGCGACATTCACTACCGTGCTATCGATGAAGGCCAAGCTGGAGCCGAGAATGGTTGCGGCTAGAATCCATGGCCGCGCCTCCGCTTTGCACGGAGTGCCCGTCTTCGATTCGGTTACGACGTCATCATGAGATGGTTTCATGGGCACTCGGGGGACCCGCTGAGGGGAAACTGCCGCTCTCTCGCGGAATCAGCTCAAGCCGACGCTTCCGCCACCGGAAGCCAGATTTGGAAACAAGTGTTGCCAGGTTTCGAATTGACCTGAATATTTCCCCGGTGCTTCTTCACAATTCGTTGGACGGTATCTAATCCCAATCCGGTCCCTTCTCCTACTGCTTTAGTTGTAAAGAAAGGTTCAAAAATGTGGGCTGTAACTTCCGGAGAGATTCCTGGCCCATTGTCGCCAATTTCAACGACGACGAAACCGTCCTCGCGGTAGGTTCGGACCCGAAGCTCGCCCTTTCCCTTCATCGCGTCGATTGCATTATCAATAATGTTGGTCCAGACCTGATTGAGTTCGCTGCCGAACGAATTCACCAGCAGGGGAACGCGCTGGTAATCGCGCTGTATTGTTACTCCCTGCTTCAATTTGTGGTTCAGAATGGTGAGCGTATTTTCCAGGCTCTTTACGACATCCACGTTCTGGACCGCAGACTGGTCCATATATGTGTATTCCTTAATCGCACGCACCAAATCAGAAATCCGCGATGTACTGCTCTCGATTTCATGCAATAAACTTGCGACCTCCACCGAAGCGGCAATCCGGACCAGGGCCGCCCGCGCAGTCTCCGGGCCTAGATTCGCGAACAGCGACTCCAGGACTTCCGGCTTAATGTTCCGTCGCGCAAGCGCAGCAGCCAGCATCCACAAGTCGTTTTGTCCGTGACTGCGCAGCAAAGAGTCGATTTGGTCTTCCAGGTCGCTTATGGTTAGCGCATCGGGAGGAACTACATCCTCTTGCGTAAACGCTGCTTCCATTTTTTCAATTTCCGATTTCTGCGCGGAACTCAGATCGCGTTTGCCCAACTCATGACTCGCATCTTTGATCTTTTTCAAGATAGTGCGCAGTTGGCTGGTTGCGCGTTTCGCCGCCGAAGCTGGATTGTTCAATTCATGCGCCAGACCCGCCGACAGTTTGCCCAGAGAGGCCAGCCGGTCGCGCTGTTGTTCGATGCGAGTGGTCTCGCGAATTCTGTCGGAGAGTAGACCAACAAGACGCTTGGTCAACTCCGGCATTTTCTGCACAAGCTCGGAAAATAGCGAGGTTGGGAATTTTAGGAGTCGGCCATCTGTCACCGCACGGCCGGTTACGGCGAACTGCTTCATCCTTGAGAAAGGCAGAACTCCAGTCACATCACCAGGTTTTCCCGGCAGCACGACAGTTTCACCACCGAATTCCCCGCGCCACTGAAACTGGCCGTCCAGAATCACGAACATCCAATCCGCCGAGTCACCCTGACGAACGTACGTCTCTCCGGCAGTCAGATGCACTTCCTGCGACTGACTGAGGAACCAGGCGATCTGATCATCCGGCAAATCGGCAAACGCCGGCACGCGAAGTAACTCCGATTTTTCGGCCATTTATACCTTGCTCAAGTACTGATGTATGAACTGCACCGCGACCGATCCTTCACCAACTCCCGACGCCACGCGTTTGATGGAACCGTGCCGCACGTCGCCAACCGCAAAAATGCCGGGCACATTGGTCTCCAGCAAATATGGATCTCGATCAAGCGTCCATCCTTTGGGGCGCTGACCGTCACGAATCAGATCGGGACCCGTCAGAAGGAAACCACGCTCATCGCGCTCTACACATTTCCCGAGCCAATCGGTGCGCGGCAATGCGCCGATAAAAATGAACATCGCGTTCGCCGGCACGCGTTCAATCTTATTTGTGTCGGAACAAAGGACGGAGATCTCTTCGAGGTGCGAATCGCCATGCGCCTCCGTGACGCTGGCGTGCGTCCACAGCTGGATGTTAGGCGTCGCTTTCACCTGGTCAATCAAATATTGCGACATCGTACTCGACAGAGACTCACCGCGTACGAGAATGACGACTCGCTCGGCGTATCGTGCAAAGTTCATTGCCGCTTGACCAGCGGAGTTTGCCCCACCCACGACGTAAACAATTTCGCCTTTGCAAGACAGCGCCTCGGTCGCGCCGCCGCCGTAGTAAATTCCCGCACCCTGCAACCTGTCTATTCCCGGAGCTTCCAGGCGCCGCCATTGCACCCCGCTGGCGATCATCAGCGCATGACATGAGATTTCACTTCCATCCGCCAGCTTCAGGATTCGATAAGAGGCCTCAGTCCGAATGTCTACTGCTTCTTGCGGCGACAGGATTTCCACGCCAAACCGCTGGGCTTGCACCACGGCACGCCGAGCCAGGTCGCCGCCACTCAGACCTGTCGGAAATCCAAGATAGTTCTCGATACGCGAACTCATTCCAGCCTGCCCGCCCGGCGCTTCCCGCTCAACGATTACTGTGTGCAAACCTTCTGAAGCCCCATAGACGGCAGCAGCCAAGCCAGCCGGCCCTCCACCCACAATCGCCAAATCGTAAAAGCTGGTCTGCGCGCGCGTTCGTAGCCCGACCTTTTGCGCAACATCCGCCGGCACACTTTCAAGCAGCTTCGTCCCATCAGGAAAGAGAACCACCGGGAGATTCGCAGCTTCTGGGCCCAGGGCTTCCAGTAGGCGTTTGGTCTCCGGATCATTCGCAGACGTCTCAACGTCAATCCACTGATAGGGAACGTGATTTCGCGCTAGAAAATCCCGCAACTCGTAGGAGCGAGGGGACCATCGTGTGCCAAGGACGCGGATTCCCTGAAATGTCGGATGAAAAGATGCTTGCCAATCATCGAGCAAGTCATCTAATTGCGGATACAGGTGTTCGGTCGGGGGATCCCACGGCTTCAAGAAAAAATAATTAATGCCGACTTGATTGATGGCGCTGATCGCGGCGTTGGTGTCCGCATATGCGGTGAGCAGTGCTCGCTTGGCGCTTGGATATATTCCCATCGCCTGTTGCAAAAACTCCACGCCATCCATGCGCGGCATGCGCTGGTCGGCAATGAGCAACGCCACGCTGTCATTGCGCACCTTCAACTGCTTTAACAGGTCAAGTGCGCCCTCAGGAGAATCGCTTCCGATTACCCGGTATTCTGCTCCATATTGTGAGCGAAGGTCGCGCTCAATTGCTCGCAAAACATCGGAATCATCATCCACACTCAGCAAAATTGGTTTGGGCATGATCGCTCTGAGCTACTCGCGGCCAGGACTTTCCAGTGGCTTGCGATTTCTATTAGATACAGAAAACTGAATTCGGTCGCGTAATCGCTGTAACCTATGCGGAGAGCCGAGTTCGCAGGCTCGCATGATCAGCGAGCATCAGGCAGGAAGCAGAATTGCGCGCCAAATGGCAAAGGAGTTTTTATCTCAAAAGGAAGGTCAGGGACGACTGAATTTAAGGACAAAAGACTGAATTGTGTGCCACTGGAGCTGCGCGCTAACCACCAGCACAGTGCTTACTCATATCTCAAACTTTCCACCGGGTCCAACTTCGCAGCCCGCGCGGCTGGCACTGTGCCAAACAGAATTCCGACCAATGATGAAACCACAATCGCCACAATCGCAGATAATCCAGAAATAGGGACGCGGTACTCGGTTAGAAAGCGAATGGAGTAAGGAAGCGCCAGGCCGACCACAACTCCGATCAATCCGCCGCCAACGGAAATCACAATCGCCTCGGAGAGAAACTGAAAACGGATCTCGCGATTGGTTGCGCCCAGCGCTTTGCGGATCCCGATTTCACGAATTCGCGAACTCACAGTCGCGAGCATAATATTCATAATTCCGATACCGCTGACCAGCAGCACGATCGCGGCCACAGCCATCAGCACCATAGTGAGCGCGTTTGCGGTCTTATCGGCTACGGTGACCAACTGAGTGAGATTCGTAACGTTATATACCGATTCCGCGCGGTGACGTGACTGGATCACTGCCTTAATCTGATTGGTGACAGGCTCGATCATCGTCGGATCAGACACGGAGAAGTAAATTAACTTGACCGTCGCGGTCTCAGTGAAATAGCGCGCCACGCTGTAAGGAATCAGGAATGTGCTGGTCGTCACTTCCGATTCGCCAAACGTGTTCACTCGCTCACGAAAAGTTCCGACGATGGTAAACGGCAGGTGACTGAGCGGAATGATCTTTCCTACCGCAGCTTCCGCGGAGCCAAAAAGTTGGTTCGCCAACGTTTCGGTAATCAAACCGACTTTGTTGTGGGCTTGCTCGTCCTGGGCGTCGAAGAAACGTCCGGAAACCACTACCAAATTGCGCACCGTTTTGTATTGTGGGTAAACTCCTAAAATCTGGAGATCGCGTTCCTTACCGTTCCCCACTGGCACGCGCTCGTTTAAATCCAGCACCGGGGACGCGCTCACAATGCCCGGAATCGATGTTTGTGCGGCGCTCATGTCATCCACGGTCAGCGTGTCGGGGGCCGTGTTGGTGATGCGCTGGGCCCCGCCTTCATACTCGGCATAAATAAGGTTCGCGCCAATGCCCTGAATCAGGTTCAGGACGTACTGCTTGCCAGTCATCCCAATGGTGACCACGAGAATCAGCGAAGCCGTACCGATCACCATGCCTAGCCCAGTGAGCAGGAACCGGACTTTATTGGCACAGAAAGTATCGAAAGCAAAGCTCATGATCTCGCTGAAGGCGAGCTTCGGGGCCAGCTCCGATACTGCGGTAGTCACAGTCATGCAAAATTAGATGCTACGCGCTGGGCGCAAGAGTCGCAAAGTGACTAGTGGGTAGGCGATAGTTTCGGAAGCAGCTCCGATCCTGTCGAAATGTTGAGGTAGTTGATGACGAGGCATGGGCGTCGGCCCATGCAGTGCTTCACGCTGATTTCACTTGCGCTTGCGATACCAATGCTTCGTGGATTTTGTGAACTTGTTTTTGCGTGTCTTCGACGCTGCCGCTGTTGTCGATCACGAAATCCGCAGCCTGAATTTTGGCCTCATCCGGCGCCTGGGCCATCATCCTTCGCGTGACCTCGCGCCGGGCAGTTTCGGCATCGATGTTCAGCCGCTTCTCCCAACGCTCGATCCGCTGCTGGGGCTTGCAGCTGACCACAATCACTCGATCGAATTTCTTCCGCAGCCCGGCCTCGAGTAGTAACGCAGCCTCGAGCATTACAATCGCGTCCGGTTCACGCCGCCGAATTTCTTCCATCCACTGCTGCTGCCGTTCGATGACCGCAGGATGCACGATGCTGTTGAGCTCATAAATACGCGGGCGCTTTTGATCGAATGCGAGTTCAGCCAGGCGCGCGCGATTCACACTTTTATCCGCATTCAGAATCTCCGGCCCGAAGCGTCGCACCACCTCGTCATAAACTTTTTCGCCGGGACGCATGAGATCGTGAGCGATTTCGTCGGCATCAATGGTGTGCACGCCGAGCTCGGCAAACATTCGGCCGACTAGAGATTTCCCCGTTGCAATACCGCCGGTTAATCCGATCTTAAGCACGGATTCCTCGTTTCTGATTCGCGCCCTTCAATCTACAACTGAAATCCGCAATCTGAAATGTTGACTTCGGCGCAAATTCTGATTTCGGTGGAGTCAGACCCGCGACAGTTCTGCAACCCGGCTTCCCCGCCGCATCTTTGCCGCTTTTACCGTGTTCGACATCAGCATAGCGATAGTCAACGGCCCAACTCCGCCCGGCACCGGCGTGATAGCTCCCGCAACTTCAGCCACCTCGGAATGCACATCACCCACAAGCACTGATCCCTTGCTGCGAAAAGTTTCTTCTCGTTTCGCATTGCCAGCATAAAGACGCGCAAATTCTCTCGGATCAGTTACTCGG
>QHZX01000040.1:7142-11976 GCA_003224835.1 Acidobacteriota bacterium
GGTCACGGGTCTTCGAGTGACCCACGGTCACAGTTGCATTCGCATTGAGAAGTAGCATCGCCATCGGCTTGCCGACGATATCGCTACGCCCCACCACCACGGCTTCCTGTCCCGCGGTCTTGATTTTGCTTCTCTCCAGCAACTCCATGATCCCGGCTGGAGTGCATGGCACCAGTCCCGGGCGCTGCGTTGAAAGGAACCCAACGTTCATGGGATGAAAACCATCTACGTCTTTTGCGGGATCGACGGCGCGCAAAACTTTTTTGGAATCTACCTGCGGTGGCAATGGCAATTGGATCAAAATCCCATCGATCTCGTCACGCCGGTTGAGATCGGCGATAAGGTCCAGCAACTCCAGCGTGGTGACATCTTCTGAAGGTGTGTGCTTTTCGCTGTAAATGCCAACTTCCTCACTGCTCTTCACTTTCCCGCGAACGTAGACTTCTGAAGCTGGATTGCGGCCAACCAGGACCACAGCTAGTCCGGGGCGCATTCCCGCTGCTGACAAGGCTTTTACCTCAGCGGCAACTTCGCTGCGAATTTCCGAGGCGATCTTGTTTCCGTCAAGAATGGATGCAGGCATGTCTTTAATTGAAGAGAAATTTTAGCACCGCCAGCAGAAGGTTGTCGGTCGGCGATGATCCGTCGTCGGCTAACGACCAACCGCCTTTTTTGCGATACTGAAATCGCATGCCTTCTGCCGATCCAAAATCCGTCAAAGTTCATTTGACCTCCGGCGAAGGAGTCGAGATCGACTGGAAAGACGGGCATCTTTCCACCTACAGGTTTCCGTACTTGCGAGACGCTTGCCCCTGTGCCTTGTGCGACGAAGAACGCGCGACCAGTGGCCGCGGGCCCGGACAGCCGGTGGCGTCAAAACCCGGGGAGCTGCCGATGTTCAAGCCTAAGGTCCAGCCCATTTCGGTTGAGCCGGTCGGCAAATACGCGATGAAGTTCAACTGGAACGACGGCCACCAACTGGGAATTTACTCGTGGCAATGGTTACGAGAAATTTGCCCATGCGAAGTATGCACGGGCCAGCGCCGAGATGAAGTCAAGACTAAGCTTGGCTGAATTCAATTGCGAAGGTCGCAACCTGGATTTTTCTCTCGCGAACCAGGTGCGTGATCGTCGTGGTGCGGCGCATAAATGAAGTCAAAAAGCACCCACATCGCCGCAATCACTACGAAGACAAAGACGCTGCCCTCCGGACCGACGGAGCCTCCGGTGAGCCAGCGTGAGCCGTGAAACGACGAACTCAGCAAATGACCAGGCGCAACTTGCCCGCTGTCCGGCACGGAGTACAGAAAGCTCTCGCCCCAATCCCATGACGCGTGCATTCCCACTGCGAACCATAATGTTCCCGTGCGGAGAAGAGTCAAGCAGAAGAACAGCCCTATGAATGCCGCGGCCAGAGCGCCTACCCACGCTTCCCCTGGATTACTTAGGTGGATCGCGCCGAAAGCCGCCGAGAGTAGCAGCGCCGCCGGCCAGAAGCCCATCCCTCGTGCGAGCGTGAAAAGGCTGTATCCGCGTGCGACGAATTCCTCCAACAGACCGACAACCAGGAACAAAACCGCCCAAAATGCCGCGAACTTGAGAATTCGAATACCGTGCAGCGCCAACCCGCCAAAATAGAAAACGCCGAGACCGCGCAGCAGGAGCATCAAGATCGTAATGGCGCAAATTCCCCACAGCGCGCCGACCCAAAACTGACTACCGAAGGCGCCTCGCAGCGGAAGTCCGTAAGCTCCGAACGGTCGTCTTTCATATTTGGCCAGCGCCAGTGCTGGAAGCACCGCTGCGACCAGCGATTCGAACTCTCCTAACAACATCACCCACACCGGCGGCTTCTCATGCGGATGCAGGTGTAGCAGCGGCCTGGTTGCCCATGAGATCAGGAACAGGATCGCAAAAAAAGCGCTCAGGTAAATTGCGAATCGCCATCCTGCTCGCAGTCCCTCCGGCCCGATAAAAACCGAATACAAAGGCCCGTTAGGCTTCGCCGGGATCACCGGCGTAAGCGGGACACGTGAATCCGTACTCAGCGAATTTTCCTGAGGAGCCCCGTGTTGTTCATCCACGCGCGATTTCCCTGCTCATGAGGCATCATGGTAAAACAATCCGTCCTGCCAATGTCCGGAATCTTTTCATCGCAACGTTTCGGGCGGCCACAGCTTGTGGCTGCGGCACTGCTGCTCGTGTTTGTCGGAGAGTGTGCCTGGCTGGTCGCGCACGAATATCCAAACGCCGGCGGAGCAGACGAGTTCGTCCGCATTGAAGAAGGCCTTGCACAGTTCCACGGGCTAGGCGTTGCCGGCACGCCTGCAATCCGTGCTACTCCGCTTGGGTCCGTACCAGCGCAAAACGAACTTTACGATCCACATCATTCGCCGCTCTGGTACTTAATTGCCGCGGCCCCCATTTTCGTCTTCCATGTTTCGCCGGATTCCGTGCTCTGGATGTGGCTCACGCGCGGTCCATTCGTTCTCTTAGGCACTCTGCTAGGCGCGTCCTTGTGGTATGTCTCGCGCCGGCTTTATGGAAACGCAGGAGGCTACGTTGCTCTTGCGCTGTACTGCTCTTCTCCGGCGGTAATTCGCGGCTCAGCGTTGTGGGTCGCGCAGCCCGACGTTGCGGGAGCCTGGGGAACTTTCGGCGCAGTCTTCACTGCCATCGCGGTGTCGCACACGCTCTATGCTCCGCGTGAAGTTGTCCTGTGGAACTGGCGTCGCATCGTGCTTTTAGGCGTGTCCCTGACCCTCGCCATTGGGTCGCAATTCGGCTTGGCCATAGTTATTCCTGTGCTACTGGCATTCATGTTGTATGCGGCTCCTGAACGGAAAGGCGCCGCTATTGTGATCCTCGCCGCAGCTTGCCTGATCGCATTGCTGCTTTTGTTTGCGTCATACTTCTTTCATCCCGCGCTTTTTTTTCAAGGCCTGAAACATGCTCGTTTATTCGACGTGAACTGGCGCTCCATCGCTATGCCGGGAGCATATCGGCAAGTGCTGAACGAGATGATCGGAAGCGGGCCCGCACTGCTGGTGCTTTTTCCGTCAGCGCTGCTGATTTTTCTGCTCTGGCCGCGCGCGCGTTATTTTGGCAACACCGCTCCGCTGCTGGTTGCAGTCTTGTTTCTCCTGCAACGGATTCTTTCTCCCCATGGCACCGGATCGGTATTTAGCCTCACCGCCGTCACCTTTCTGTTTGTTTTTATCTCCGGGATTGCGGCTGATCTGCTTGAAGCCAAGTCCCTCGAGTCGATTAGCGCGGTTTTCGTGGGGCTCGTGGCAGCAAATGCGCTGTGGGACCTGGTCGGCCTGGCCCGGCTCGGACATTGACCCGCAGTCCAAGAAGTAAAATAATTTAAATTGCGCAACCTACGGGCAAGTTGATCGTTCTAATCAGTAAAGGCGGCGAATATGCGCACTCTGCTCCGCAACCAATTCGCGGTTCCTGTTCTTCTTACGCTGCTGACAGTCACTCTTCTAATTGCCCCAGCAACCGCCCAGATAGATGGACTTCATGCAGGCCGCATCGCTCCGCGTGGTATGCCGGCGAGTGTTACTTCATTCGGCTTCGGTGGCCACCCCGGATTCCACGGTGTACCTGCCAGTGTGACCTCTTTAGATTTTGGAGGCCGTGCTAGCTTTCACGGCGTTCCCGCGAGTGTTACATCGACGGGCTTTGGTGCGAGTAATGGTTTTCGGGGATTTCGCGGTGGGCTTAACGGTTCTGGTTCCGGTGTTAGGAATAGTTTTGATCAGCGGCCGTTCGAGCGCGGGCATCACCACCACATTCGGCGACCTTTCGTCTACTACAGCCCTTACTACAGCTTTTACTCTGCGTACCCATACCCCTATTACATAAGTGGCGACGATTACCCCCAGGACAACAGCGACTCGCCGGCTGACGACGCTCCTGCCGCGAGTGACTATCGCAACTATGACTACCGCGGTGACGACAATCGCCAGATTCTCGAGGAAGACTATCGCGCAGGACTGAATCGGCAGAGCGAGCAGACTCCGCAGAGAAGCCCTGAACCTGTTACTGCCCAGCCCAGCACAGTTTTAGTTTTCAAGGATGGCCACCAGCAGGAAGTCTCGAATTACGCGATTATCGGCGCAATCCTCTATGAACTGAACGATGGCCGTAGCACAAAGGTCCAGCTCACCGATCTTAATCTCACCGCCACGGTGAAGGAGAATGATCAACGCGGAGTTGAGTTCCAGTTACCTGCCTTAACGAATTGATGAGGCTTCGGGGACTGTGCTTTTTATCTCGACTCTCGCTGACTCTTGAAAGCGAACTCGGAATTACCGCCTGATGCGACTCTGTGTCGTCTATGGTTCGTCTGCCCTAGGAGCCGGCTCAGATGTGTTCCACATGGTATAATGGATCAGCTTCGAATCAGGCACTAAGCCCATTATTTTGCATTGTTTACAAGCTGTTCCAGGCCTCAAAACAGGTCGCTTTCCCAGCTTCAGCTATGGGCTAACAGCTAAGAGCTTCTTTTTATGGCAGACGATCAAAATCCCCAGCTTCCCTTAACTCCTCCTCCGGGCGATGGTGGCCCGGGCGCCGCGAATATTCAGCCGGTCAACATTGAAGAGGAGATGAAGCGGTCGTACCTCGACTACTCGCTCTCCGTCATTATTGGGCGCGCGCTGCCAGACGTCCGCGACGGGCTGAAGCCCGTGCATCGCCGCATTCTTTACACAATGCAGCAGATGGGCCTGCAGCCTAACCGTGCGACCCGCAAGTGCGCCCGCATCGTCGGTGAAACCATGGGTAAGTACCATCCGCATGGCAACCTCGCGGTGTATGACGC
>QHZX01000153.1 GCA_003224835.1 Acidobacteriota bacterium
CGCTTTAGCGGTGAGGAACCTGCTTTTCCTACAAACAGTACAAAAACCAAAAGCCCGCAAGATTCCGGGCTTTTTTGTCGCGCTGCACTACCTGCTCCGCTCTAAAATACCCCATGTCATTCCGAACTTCTTTAGCGGTGAGGAATCTGCTTTCCCCAAACAAACAGTACAAAACCAAAAGCCCGGAAGATTCCGGGCTTTCATGTCGCGCTGCACTACCTTCTCCGCTCTCTAACAACCTCTGTCATTCCGAACTGCTTTAGCAGTGAGGAACCTGCTTTTCCCCACAAACAGTACAAAAACCAAAACCCCGAAAGAACCGGGCCTTAATGTCGTGCTGCACTGCCTGCTCCGCTCTCTAATAACCCTCTGTCATTCCGAACTGCTTTAGCGGTGAGGAACCTGCTTTTCCCCACAAAACCAAAAGCCCGGAAGATTCCGGGCCTTTGTCAAAAAGTAAACGATTTCTAGACCGTTGCCTTCATCCGTTCCGGATTAGGCGCTGGCATGGTATGTAGGCGGGGCAAGGTCTCGGTCCGAACCGGGGAAACAGGAGTACGGTTCTCAAAGTCCTGCAACTCGTTCAGCCCACCAGAAATTGCCGCCAGCGTCGCGGTCGACTTCGACAGGACCGATAACAAGTGCTTTCGGGCAATCGGCCGGTCTGCCGGATGGATATGTTTCCACCACCGTTTCACAGATTCCTGCACATCATCCCGGTTCTTGTCATCTTCGACCAGACTGTCAATAAGCCGGTACACCTTGCTCTTTACTGCCTGATACGAAACTGAAATCTCCTGGCCCATTTGTTCTGGTGCTCCTCGAAGCATTCTCAGAGCAAGACCGTCGCCAAACCGACGCTTTGATTTCGCGGCAGTTAGCATTCACAGTCCTTTCATATTCTCCAAGTTGTTGGAGAACTCACAACTTGGACTATGGTTTTTCGTAGAGGCAGCCATTCCAGATACCCCGAAATTCAGAGGATGTACAATTCGGACTCCGAACCAGGAAGCATATGCGCCCAGGTTCGCGCCGTTCACTTTCACTCGCGGGGAGGCTAAGTGAAATCCTTTTACCTTCTAGGTGGCCCCGCCTCATAACGAAATTGATCCAAATATTTGCACCTCAAATGCCGGCAAGTTCGGGGGTGTAAATGCACCCTGCAACGCCTTTGCCCGGTACATGTTTTCCGGACTGCTTGAGGTGCGTCCCTTCGGACGTGGCCCGTTCCGCCGTTTTATGCTCTTCGGCGAGCCAACTTTTCTCTTTGGCAGGAACGTTCCTCAGACTCTCTACACCTGGTCATTCGATCCCATCGGCATAGAACACTCCTGGGGGGCTGCCATCTATCTCGGCAAGGGATTCGAAGCGCGCGTTACTCAGCACTTTCTCTTCGACCGGCTCGGCTCCCGTGACCGAAACCTTGGGCAGGCAGATCTTGGCCCGAACGGCCCTTGGGGACGTTACAACGCGATCGGAATCCGCAAATACTTCGGCACACGCCGCTGGTAGAAGCGTTGTTTGGCTCGGCAATTTTGGCGCCTTCCATGCGTACTCTGCGGGTAAAGGCTTTCCTCTGATCTTGAGTACGCTACGATCTCTTGCAACATTGCTCTGAGAGCCGAGAGCTGAGAGCCGATAGCTGAGAGCTGATAGCTGACAGTCGATAGCAGGTATTCCTTAGTTGTTTGCCTCTGCGAGCTCCGCGACAATCTCTGCGTGCTCTGCGGTTAAAGGCTTTTCTTCCTAATTATTATTGAGCAGCCGCAGTCTGTTGCAACAGTGTTCTGGGAGCCGAGAGCTGACAGCCGATAGCTGAGAGCTGATAGCCAACACCTGTCCTCATGCTATGCTGATCTGCCCAGCCCACCGTGAGTTCCAGCGCACCTCCATCCGGCGAGATGCAACCCATTGAACAGCCCCGAGATCTGCGAGAGAGCATAGGGAAAATTCCGTTCCAGAATCCTCAGGCCGCACTCGAAAATCTCGAAGCTGTGTGCAGAAAACTCTCTGCTGCGCTGGCAACTGCTCTGCCCGGGTTGCTGGCAGATTGTCCTGATCCGGATTCTGCCCTATTGCTCTTCGACCGCCTGCTTACCGAAGGCTCCTCCGAGACCCTACGCCTGATCGAATCCCATCCTTTTCTTGCCCATTACGCAATCGCCGTCTTCGGGCACAGCCACTACATAGGCGAAACACTGGTCCGTAATTCCGATCTGCTGCAAACTTTTATACGCGAGAAGAAGCTCGACCGCAGCTTCTCTCACGACGAATTTTCTGAAGCTCTCGCCCGTTTTCGGTCGCGCTCTTTCGAGCGTGATGTCTCGCTGCTCCTGAGCCGGTTCAAGCGCCGCGAGTATGTTCGCATTATGCTGCGCGATGTTCTCCGCATTGCTCCTCTGGCGGAAACAACCGGTGAAATCTCCGCACTGAGTGACGTTCTGATTCAGGACGCACTTCGTGAAGCCGAAAGCACCATGGAAAGCCGATTCGGCCTGCCCCAGCACCTTGACACCGAAGGCCGTGCTCTCACCACACCGTTCTCTGTATTGTCGCTAGGGAAACTGGGCGGAAACGAACTGAACTACAGCTCAGATATCGATCTCCTTTTCTTATATGGAGACGGTCGCGAACCTTCGACCGCACAAATTTCTAATCGAGAATATTTCGTTCGTCTCGCCCAGCATCTCACCGAGATTCTCTCCCGTCCCACAGCCGAAGGAGCCGTCTTTCGAATTGATCTTCGTTTGCGTCCGCAGGGAAACGAAGGTGAGCTGGCGATCAGCCTGTCGAACGCATTGCGCTACTACTCTGAAACCGCGCACGACTGGGAACGCCAGGCTCTGATCAAGGTCCGTCACTCCGCCGGAAATGTCGCTCTTGCACGCGGCTTCATTCGCGGAGTGCAGTCGCAGGTTTACAGTGGGAAGGTCAACTTTGCGGCAATCAAGACCGCTCTCGTCGCACGTGAAAAGATCGATCGCAAACGGCGAAAACAAATCGCTGCCGAAGGCCACTCGTCCACCAACGTCAAGGTTGATCGCGGTGGCATTCGTGATATCGAGTTCCTGGTTCAATGTCTGCAGCGAGTTTACGGAGGCGCCGAGCCTTGGCTGCGCTCCGGAGGAACTCTCTTCTCCCTGCAGAAATTGCATGACAAGCGGCACATCAGCGGCCATGATTTCCACGAGCTGACCTCCGCTTATTCGTTCCTGCGGCATCTCGAACATCGTCTACAACTTCGCGAAGGACAGCAGGTCCATCGGCTCCCCCGCTCAGAGCACGAGCTGCAAACCCTCCAACGTTCCATGTCAGGCCTTACCCCCGGCTATAACCTGACGGACCTCTCAACTTCCGTGCAGCAGCGCATGACTGCAGTCGCAGAAATTTACCAGCGTGTCATTTTCCAGCAACAGACGGTCACAACCCAGCAGGACAAAGAAGGCGAGTTCCAGCTTCAGGTTCTCCCGGGAACTGCGATTACTGATCAATCGAATCAGCAGGTTCTTGAAAAAGTCGCCTTCGACGCGCCAGTACTTTTTAATGTCATTGCCGGACTTACTCCAGTCGGCCGCAAGAACCTGCTCCGCTTTCTGAGTTCCGCCTTCGCCAGCTCCGAGCGATATGCCGCAGTGGTTCGCGATGAACAGGCAATCGCCCGCGCTTCGTCACTGTTCGAGATGAGCGATTATCTATCCGAGGGTCTCGCCCGCTATCCCGACGAGGCAACTACGCTCACCGAAATTCACTCGGCCGCGCCGCAATTCCTTGGCGCAAATCTTTTTGACAGTTCATCAGGAGTTTTTCGCGAGCCTTCGTTCGATACCCGGGATGCCACTTTCGATTACATCGCCAACTCGAACACTGGACATGCGGACAAAATGGCCCTATTGCGGCGCCACTTCCGCCATCTCATCTTTACTGCTGGTGCTCGCGACCTGGCCGAGCAGCGTTCCGTGTATTCGTCGCTCTCCGAAACTACCGCCGCTGCTGAGCACGCAATTTCTGCTGCATTCCAGATCGCGGGTTCGCCGCAAGGTCTGGCGATCCTGGCTCTAGGAAGATTAGGCACACGTGAATTCGATCTGCTTTCGGACGCCGACTTGTTGTTCGTGTGCGACGCCTCACGCAATCGCGAAGCGCTGACCAAATCGGCCGAGCAAATTATGCAGGCGCTCGCCGCCTACACTCAGGAAGGAATGGTTTTTGCCGTGGATACTCGCCTTCGCCCACGCGGAGCCGAAGGCGAGTTGATAGTTACTCCGGCGCATTTGGACTCCTATTTCGCTACAGAGGCCCAGCCATGGGAGGCGCTTACCTATACCAAACTTCGTCTGTTAGTTGGCAATGCAGAGCTCGGACGTAAGGCGGGACAGATATGTGAAACGCTTTTCAGGAGATTCGCCGCTGACGCCAGTTTCCCTCGGGCCGTCCGCGAAATGCGCAGCAAACTTCAGGATGCCACCGCTCCCGCCAGAAGTGTCCGCACATCCGCAGGTGGACTCTACGACATCGATTTCCTTTCCAGCTTCTTGCTGGTGAAAAACGAAATTCGCCCGAAGAGTGGTACGTTGCGCGACCGGCTTTGGCGATGCTCGGCCAAAGGTGTGGTCGAGAAGCACGAAACCGCGGTCCTCGATCACGCCGCGGAGTTGTGCCGCACAGTCGAGCATGTCCTCCGATTGGTAACGGGTAGAAACGGCCGCTGGTTGCCTTCAGCCGAACACGCGCGCCATGCCGTTGAAACATTAACCTCGCAAATTTTGCATCGGGAATTTCCCGATGGGCTCGAGCAAGAGTTATTACGAACTTTCGCAGAGGTTAGAAGCATCTACGACCGCGTGGTTACGTGAGCAGGCAAGCAGGAACCACCACAAGCCTGTCATCCTGAGCGGAGTGGATTGATTCGCTCGCGAATCAATCCACGCAGTCGAAGGACCTTGTGCTTGCTGGCTCGATCACAGGCCCGGTAGGTGTTTTTCTTCAAACCCTCTGCTTTGGACTTTCCCGTCCAATGCTCGTCCCCCGCCACCATTTATAATTCTGGTTCTCAATTCACCGGAGGAGTTGATGCCAGAGTCATACAATGGCGTGCCCGTGCCGCGCGAGGGCGGTCGAATCGCATACAAAAACAACCACATCCAGGTCCCAGACAATCCCATCATTCCATTTATTGAGGGCGATGGCACCGGCCGCGACATCTGGAAAGCGTCGGTTCGTGTGTTCGACGGTGCCGTGCAGAAAGCCTACAACGGTAAGCGCCGTGTGGCCTGGTATGAAATCTTTGCCGGAGAAAAAGCTAAAGCCAAATTCAACGACTGGCTTCCAGAAGAATCAGTCGAGGCTATCCGTGAATTCCGCGTTGCCATCAAAGGCCCGCTTACTACTCCGGTCGGCGGCGGAATTCGATCTCTGAATGTCACGTTGCGCCAGGTACTCGATCTTTACGCTTGCATTCGCCCGGTGAAGTATTACAAAGGCACGCCTTCGCCGGTAAAAAACCCTGAACGCATGAACGTTGTAATCTTCCGCGAAAACACTGAAGACGTCTACGCTGGCATCGAGTGGGAGCAGGGAACTGCTGAGGTCGCAAAATTAATCAACTTCCTTAACAAAGAAATGCTGAAGGGCGGCAAGAAGCAAGTGCGCACGGATTCCGGCATTGGCATCAAACCGATTTCGATCTTCGCCACCAAGCGTCTTGTCCGCATGGCTATCCAGCACGCGCTCGAAAATGGATTGAAGACTGTCACTCTGGTTCACAAGGGAAACATTCAGAAGTTCACTGAAGGCGCATTCCGTAAATGGGGATACGAGCTCGCCACCGAAGAATTTCGCGACAAAGTTGTCACCGAGCGCGAAAGCTGGATTCTCGACAACAAAGACAAGAATCCAAATATTTCACCCGAAGAAAATGCCGCGCTGGTCGAGCCCGGCCTGGAGTATGCTCCGCCAGAATTCGGCAAATCAGTCGCCGATGAAGTTCGCAGTGTGCTCAACAGCATCTACGCAACTCATGGTCATGGCGCATGGAAAAAGAAATTAATGATCAACGACCGTATTGCAGATTCCATCTTCCAGCAGGTGGTCACGCGTGCGGACGAATACTCGGTTTTAGCCACGCCTAACTTAAACGGCGATTACATTTCCGACGCATGCGCCGCACAGGTTGGCGGCTTGGGCATCGCTCCCGGAGCCAACATCGGCGACGGCTACGCGGTGTTTGAAGCTACACATGGCACCGCGCCAAAGTACGCTGATAAAGACGTGATCAATCCCGGATCGGTAATGCTGTCGGGCGTAATGATGTTCCGTTACATGGGATGGAATGAAGCCGCCGACTTGATCGAAAGCGGCCTCGAGCGCACCATCGAACAGAAAAAAGTCACTTACGATTTCGAGCGCCTGATGCCAGGCGCAACCAAAGTCAGCACCAGCAAATTTGCCGATCACATCATTGAAAACATGTCCGCCGCGGTTTTGACTACGGCATAGCATCGGCCACGGACTTCACGGATCTACACGAATTCAGAAAACAAATCTTCTGAATTTCGGGTTTATCCGCGTGAATCCGTGAAAATCTGTGGCCAAGAAAGGGTTTTGAATGCGCAAGAAAGTGACCATCGTAGGTTCGGGAAACGTGGGAGCCACTGCAGCCCACTGGATCGCATACAAAGAACTCGCCTGGATTTTGCCTGCGATCTCTGCGCAATCTCTGCGGCCTCTGCGGTTAAAAGCTTTTGATCTTGTGCAAAGGAACAAACATGCGTAAGAAAGTGACTATCGTAGGTTCGGGAAACGTCGGCGCGACCGCCGCCCACTGGATCGCCTCTAAAGAACTCGCGGACGTTGTCCTCATTGACATCATCGAAGGAGTCCCTCAGGGTAAAGGCCTCGACTTGCTCGAAGCCATGCCAATTGAAAAGCGCGACTCCTACATCATCGGCACTAACGACTACGCTGATACCGCCAATTCTGACATCGTCGTCATCACTGCTGGAATTCCACGCAAGCCCGGCATGAGCCGCGACGACCTGCTCAACACAAACCACAAAATTATGAAGGACGTGGTCAGCAAGGCTGTCCAATATTCGCCAAATTGCATTCTGATCATCGTTTCCAATCCGCTCGACGCAATGGCCCAGGCCGCATACAAGATGAGCGGCTTTCCCCGCGAACGGGTGATCGGGATGGCCGGCGTTCTCGACTCGGCGCGCTTTCGCGCCTTTATCGCCGACGAACTGAAGGTCAGCGTTGAAAATGTGACCGCGTTCGTCCTCGGCGGCCACGGTGACACCATGGTTCCGCTTCCTCGTTACTCGACTGTCGCAGGCATTCCGATCACGGAGCTGATCGCGCCCGAAAGACTCGCGCAGTTGGTCCAACGCACCCGGGACGGCGGCGCCGAGATCGTCAAATATCTGAAGACCGGCAGCGCGTATTATGCGCCGTCTGCCGCCACCACTGAGATGGTCGAAGCCATTCTCAAAGATAAAAAGAAGATTCTGCCTTGCGCCGTTTACCTCGAAGGTGAATATGGGATCAAAGGTCTCTTCGTCGGTGTCCCCGCAAAACTCGGATCAAAAGGAATCGAGCAGGTTATCCAGATCAAACTCACCTCCGAAGAGCAAGCCGCGCTGAATAAAAGCGCCGACGCGGTGAAAGAGTTGGTGGGAGTAATCGGGGTTTAGTACTTCGCGGAGGATCATGAGAAAAATCGTTTTGATCCTCATCATTGTTTTCGGACTTGCGTGCATTTTTCTGGTAATTAAGGGACCCTCCGGCTCTCGGCTGGAATTGACAACCTATTTCGCAGACGCGCAGGGATTACGCCGCGGTGCGCCCGTTCGACTTGCTGGAGTCAATGTGGGTTCAATAAGCGACGTTCGCGTCCGCCCCGATTTGCGGGATAACCCTGCCGAGGTCAAGCTCGCACTC
>QHZX01000154.1 GCA_003224835.1 Acidobacteriota bacterium
TCTTTTTGTTGGGCCAGCGCGTTATTCACGGAAGGAATTGCAGAGGCAAGAATTCGTACGCCGTACGACATCGTGTCAACCAGCACCCCGCTGACGGCTTGGCAGTTCGAAGTACCCGGGGCGCAGATCGTCACCGTAGTAAACAGGCCATTGGCATAGTTGTTGGCGGGCCCGGCGTTCACGACAAGCGGCGCGCTATTGTTGTTGATTGCTGCCTTGTGCGACCCACTACCTCCGCACCCTGCCAGCCACACAGTTGCGAATCCACAGGCGATCCCGATAATGCGCCCTCTAGTGAATTGCATCGGCGCCTACTCCATCCGGCAGCTTGCTGCGTAAGTAGGCGCGGCCAACTATGAACCGCATATGCCCGCCCGATTCAAGGATCAAATCTCCGGTTTCAATGTGCACCACACGGCGAGCTACGCGTCGTGCAGTCTGTACCGCCTGTGTGTATTGGTCGAAATATTCTCCGAGTAGCTGGCGCAGGTCAGGTGCGGTCGGCCCCTGCCATGAAACTCCAAACACGTATCCCGCTGGAGAAACGAATTCTTTAACCGCCGTTCCGCTGGTCGCGCGCAACTCGTGAATTGAATAATTTCGGCCCGGCAAAATGCGCACAGCGGCTTTTAAATGCGCGCCATCCGACTGCACAGAGGCAATGTCTTGCCCCAACACCGCAAACGCAGATGAACAAACTAGAAGTGAGGAAATCAAGAGAACGATCTGTAGTAACACACCCCTCGCGCAATGAAGAAAATTGGGCATCTCAGGCTAATTCCTGAGAGCTTGGATTTGAATTCAGTGTTTTAGGGTTGCTTTATGCTCCGCGAGAGAAGAGCACATATGCCAGATTTTTTAGGCTTCGATGACGCGGACTTTCCTGATGACAGAATCTTCGCCGATATATTTCACCGACATGGGAAAGAATTTCGGCGGTGCAGTATATGTTCCCCAATCTGTAGGCACTGGCGCCATGCACCACAAATTCCCCGGAGACTCGAGAGCAATGCCCACAATCCAAAACTTACTTCCCTCTTCCAACGGCCGATTACACGCCACTCTCGCCGCGGTGATTCCTCTCCCTGGCAGGTCCTCAATTCGGAGTTGCAGGCCTTCCGGCAGCGCGCGTGGAAATCGAATTCCGCAGCCTTGCGGATTCACCATTAATGTATGACAAGTTTGCGAAAAGTTGTCCGCCGGATCAACGCTAGTGATGCGCACGGGAATTTGCGCGCGGACTCTCGTTCCAAGACGCCTCTGCTGGCTGTTATCGCCGGATGACATGGCCGTACCCGGATTTTAGCGGCACACACTAGTTGACTGGTTTGCAATTCAAGCGGCGATCACACCAAAGTAACTGAAGATCACCCGGATCGCACAGCGCTGGATAAAAAGACAACGCCCCGTTTTGCCGCGACGCCTGGTGACAATTTTCTAGCCGCAGGTCGAGTCGGCCTGCTCGTGAGCATGATAGCTTGACCGCACCAGCGGGCCCGACTCCACGTGGCGGAATCCCAGGGTTAGCGCCTCATCTTTCAAATATTGAAATTCCTGCGGCGTATAGAAGCGCGCAATGGGTAAATGGTCGCGAGAAGGACGCAGGTACTGGCCCACCGTCAAAATATCGACTTTCCTCTCTGCCAGATCACGGAACACATCCACCAGCTCCGTCATGGTTTCGCCGAGTCCGACCATCAAACCCGACTTTGTCACCATGCCAGGAGAAAATTTCTTGGCATTTTCCAGTAGCCGCAAAGTGCGTTCATACCGCGCACCCGATCGCACTGCCCTGTAAAGCCGAGGTACAGACTCAGTATTGTGGTTCAGCACATTCGGCTTTGCGTCCAGCACAATGCGCAGCGCTTCATCGATTCCCTGAAAATCCGGGATCAGCACTTCCACTCGGCATTCTGGGGCTACCCGGCGAACTTCGCGTATCGTTTCTGCAAAAATCTTTGCTCCACCGAGATTGTCATCATCCCGGTTCACACTGGTAATTACGGCGTGTTTCAAACCCAGAGTCGCTACTGCTTCCGCCACTCGGCGTGGCTCATCCCAATCAATGGCAAGCGGCCGGCCTTTGGGCACCGCGCAAAAACCGCAGCGCCGGGTGCAGATATCGCCCAAAAGCATGAACGTGGCCGTGCGATGGTTCCAGCATTCACCGATGTTTGGACACTGCGCCGACTCACAGACCGTATGCAGGCCCAGTCCGCGGGCGAGTTTCTTCAGCTCGTGAAAGTTTTCTCCGGCTGGAGCCTTTGCCCGAAGCCATGATGGCTTGGGCTGCCGCACAACAGGGCCAGTGTCGATTTGCACCAGCTGCGACGGACTGCTCATGTTCATATTCTACAGGAGCACGGCGCAACGCCTTGACACCCGATTCTCTCAGCCTGTATATATGTGCCCGCGCGCCGGTCGTCGAGGGGGAATTCCGGGAACTCTATTCCAAGCTGATTAGCAGCGCTGATTTTCATGCTGCTATTCGTCTATTAAAGCGACTCGATGCGTCTTTTGAGCTAGAGCCCAGTAATTTTACGCATCCAAGTAGTCGCGATGACCTTCTCACTTCGAGGTATTGCCTGGACGGCATTCGCAATCGCTGTGGTCCTGCTCGTGGGAAGCAGCATTTTGCTGCTTCGCGCAACCCACAGCCTCTTCGATAGCGAAGCTCTGGTTTCTCACACTCGTGAAGTGCAGACTGCGCTGGAGGGCCTCAGCTCTGAAGTCTTCCAACTTACGAATTCGCGGCGCGGGTTCCTCATCGCGGGTGACCACTCATTCCTCAACGACTATCACACAGCAGAAGCTCTGGTGCCAGGAGATTTAGACCGCCTACGTCGCCTAACTACTGACAGGGCTGACCGGCAACAGGAACTCAGTCAGGTCACCGATGATGTTCAGGCGCTATTCAATTTGATCAATGGCTCATTGAATAGCCACCTCGCGGCCACTTCCAGCAGAGACATGGATATCCGGGTGACTCGCCAGACCGCCGCAATCGCGAATCGGGTGCAGACGACATTGCAGAAGATGGGCCGGGAAGAAGACCAGCTACTCGCCGAACGCCAGATCGCATCTCGCACCAATTACCGGCACACCTTGCGCCTCATCTTTGCCTCTTTCATCATTGCCCTGATGTTGCTCGTGGCTGAGATGTTTCTGCTCAGCTATGAATTCACTCGCCACCGCCAAACCGAACAAACGGCGCGCCAGAGCCAGGAGATCGTGAATGCATTTTTCTCTTCGTCAGCTGTCGGATTTGGCATTCTGGATGCGCAAGCTCGTTACACCCGCGTCAATCATGTGCTCCCGAAAATGGCCGGGCTGACTACCGAAGACGTTCTCGGCAGGCCGGTCTCGCAAGTCTTTGGCGAGCCCGGTTCGCGCGCCGAAGCCGTTATACGCGAGGTGCTCGAAACTGGAAAACCTGTTTTGGATCGAGAGGTCGCCGCCAAACCTGCTGGAAGCAGTGACCTGCGCCATTGGCTAGTAAATTATTTCCCTATTCGAGAGAACGGCGGCAGGGTTACGCAGGTGGGAGTCACTGCAGTCGACGTCACCGCGCGACGCAATGCCGAGGACGCCTTGAGAAAACTGAGCGGCCGTCTGCTCGGCATTCAGGACCAGGAACGCCGCCGCATTGCCCGCGAGCTTCACGACAGTTTGGGCCAATATTTAGCAGGCATGAAGATAGCCCTCGATATGCTAAGCTCGCGCGCTCCCCAAGACGATCCCCTGTTCAAAGAATGCGGCGAGATTCTCGACCGGGCCATCTCTGAAACGCGTACCCTATCGCACCTGCTGCACCCTCCCTTGCTCGATGAAGCTGGGTTCGCCTCGGCCGCGAGTTGGTTCGTGGCCGGATTCTCGCAGCGCAGCGGCATTCCCGTCTCGCTCGACCTGCCCCCAGACTTGCAGCGCCTGCCGGAAGCCGTTGAGATCGCTTTATTTCGAATTCTCCAGGAAAGTCTTACCAATGTGCACCGTCATTCGCGCACCAAGTCAGCAGAGATCAGCGTCGACGTAAATTGAAAATGAAACCAGCAAACTTGGCGTGGGTCTGGCTGGAATGCGCGAGCGCATTCATGAACTAGGTGGACGATTTGCCGTAACCTCGGACGTGCACGGAACAACGGTGTATGCGAGCATTCCACTGGCAATGGAGCACCCTTCGCAAATGCGCATAGGTTCTGAACAAGTCGCTAACTGATTAGCTGTTTACTGCAGCTTATCCGACCGAAACAGAACCTACGCCTCAGTAATGATCGCACTCAACTGATTAGCTGGCTTTACGCTCTCGCTGCTGTTCGATGCGTGCCGAATCGTTCTCTCGATCCAGAGTGCGGTTCCAATCTTCTACTTCCTGCTGCGCCTGGTCCTTCGCAATGCCGTATCTCTCCTGAATTCTGCCAATAAGCTGGTCGCGCTGACCGCCCACCGTATCCAGATCATCATCGGTCAGCTTTCCCCATCGAGTCTTAGCCTCGCCCTTAATCTGCTTCCATTTTCCTTGTACCTGGTCCCAGTTCATGAGCTCCTCCTGACATTCATACCTATCTTGAAGCCTAGCCTCAGGGATGAAGGAGGACAATACAGGGAACCATCGATTAGCAGAGCTGGATAGTGGCAGTAGAGTCAGATAGGCGTGAGTCTCTGGGAGATATTGGCGGGAGTTCCTCGTGCCGGGAGAGCTCCTCACTCTTACGTGAGTTGGTCCGTGAGTAGCTGGTGACTAAGGCTAGCAGGCTGCAAGCTGAGAGCAGGTGATTGTTTTTCTCAGCTTTCCAGATACATCTCCACCCACTCCTTTACCCGCTTCCGCCGGTCATCACTTGGGTCAAAGCGGATCCCAAATATTTTGTCGGCTGTTTTCGTCCAGGTCACTGTTCCGCGTACCCACACTCGGGGCAGGGTCAGCAATGCAAACGAAACTTCCAGCGGTAATCCTCGGGCCATCTCATTCGCGCACTTCAGCGACATTCCGCCGCTACTGATCTCAACGCTGTTTGCTTCGAATTGTCGATGATTCGATCCTGCCTGCACGGTAACCTGCGTGATCACCGGAACCCGAGCGTACCGGCGGAATTCGTGCCGCACCAGCATTTGCGTCGAGCGCACTAGCTTCAGCGCTGCTGACCGTTCCAGTGGTTCGTGAAAAATGGCGTTAATACCAAATGGCGAGAGCTTCAAGGCCTCGATGGCGGTGCCGCCCAGCCCATAAATCACCATTCGGCTATTGGAGCGCGACCGGCGTGCAGACTCCAGCAGCGGCTTCACTTTACTGCCTACCGGCACCACCACGGCCTCAAATTTTTCGCTGGTCAGGCGCTCGGCACGGTCCGCACTCATGGGGACGCTTTCAATTCCAAATTGCCGGAAACATTCTGAGAGCAGGTTGCGTGTATTTTCGTGAAGATCCACGAGGGCCGCTCGGGCTGAAAACTTTCTGGTGGGGGAAGGGGATACAAGAGAGTTTTCCAAAGTATTCTCCATTCAGTTTTTTGTCCCGAAACTTATCTCCATCGGCTCGCGCGTAGATCAATTATCAGTAGTGAGTGCGATTGAGTTAGTCGTACCAGTCCACGTCATCAAGCCGAAACCCCATTCTGGCGCGGGAACTCGGCCACTGCAACTGTGCATTAGGACACTCCGCAGTACAAAGGTGCCATTACGCGGATGACCATCGACGCGTTACCAGTAACGGCAAAGATTTCGGTTAAAACCAGAAGAAATACTGAAGAAAAAGGCAAGCCACGCCACAATTCTCGCCACTGTGCGGTGAGTTCGGCACGCGTTTTTGGCATGAAAATTGTTGAAATTGTGCTCACCCGATTCTTACACCGACGGATGAACTCCCTTCTCAATTGCCCAGCTCAGTTGATACAGACCAAAACAAAAGGCGCGGCCTCAGGCCGCGCCTTGCAAAATGTCACAAAAATCAGAGCATCAGACTATTGCGAGCACGATTCGCTCACCATTTTCACTTGAGTCGCTTTCAGGTGTCCGTGCTCGGTGTTTTCTTTCGTAGCTCCAGTATCGTGGGCCATGTCCTTGGTGTCTTCCTTCATGTTATGCGCCATTGCGTTCTTGACAACTCCCGTCACCTTGACCGTGTGCCCAACATGCTCCGCCAGCGAAACATTGCTGCTGCGCACTTCCCATGTGCTGCCGTCGTTCGCCTTCAGGTTGAACTCCTTTGCGTTGTCGCCTTGCGATAAGCATCCCGTAATGGTTCGCGTGTCCGATTTGCCTTTCGTATCGGACGAGTCGTCGGCCATCACCCACACCGACGCCGTACATGCCAGCACCAGACACAAAAATAGGTTTCTCATATTTTTCCTCCTGTAAGCTTTCCTGATTGACCGGAGATTCGATTCGCCGCAACGAGAACGGGTTGCAGCAGAATGGCAGCCCAAAACCTAAAGTCTTGAATCTCAACACTCAAACCGGATACAGCCTTACGCCCAAAACCTCAATGCCACGCAACTGCCATCGCGGAGTAACGGCACTCCTTTAGCCGTAGCGAAGCAAATCCCTCACCCATGTCATTCCGAGCGCAGCATTTCGCGTATGCGAAAAATGCGAAGTCGAGGAACCTGCTTTTCTTGGGGACGCAACCACGCACGGGAAGGGCACTGCATCAGCCATGCCGTACTGTACCCACCACCGATGTCATTCCGAGCGCAGCATTTCGCGTATGCGAAACTGCGAAGTCGAGGAACCTGCTTTTCTGCAACAGACTCGGTCACACATGCAGCTCTGACTGTGCTATCATTCCGGGCCGTGCGATACCGAGCGTTCATTATTTGCCTCGCGGTGCTTCTGACCGCGCGCGCCTTCGCTGCGGATGATGAGGATGGCCAGCCCGCTCCACGTTTTCGCGCCAAAACCACCGCCGGAGAAAGCTTCAACAATGAATCGATCAAAGGCAAAGTAGTCTTGCTCGAATTCTGGACCAGCTGGTGCCAATACTGTCACCAGGAAGAAGCCCTGGTCGAGCAGATCAACAAAGAGTTCGCCGATAAAGGACTGATTGTTCTCGCCATCGACGTTGCCGAGTCGAAGAAGACGGTGAAGAAGTATCTTGAGCAGCATCCCCGATCTTGCCGCATCGTTCTAACCGAGGGCACCAATCTCGCAGCCATGTACCAGGCCAATGTCTATCCCATTTATGTGGTCATTGACCGCGACGGCAATATCGCTGGCGAGCAGCGAGGGGCCGCCGGTGAGCGTGCGCTACGCAGTTTACTCGCCACCGCTGGAATCGGAGTCGAGGCGGAAGACAACCAGGACTCCGACCATAACTAGAAAAAAGACTGTTTACTTTGCCAGCTTACTTTCGATGCGGCGGTCGGGAATCAGCCACATAATCGCTACGATTATGTAACATGCACCCGCCATCCATGGCTGGGCGAACGCCAGCGGAATTGCCGCCGCATTGATTGCGATTGAGATCTTTCCTTTTCTGTCACTTCCAATGGAAGCCGCTAGAGTAGAGCCGCGCCCATGAAGATTAATCAGCGCTCTTGTCAGAATGAAATATGCAATCGCGGCCAGCAGCAGGACTATCCCGTACACCGCCACCGGCCACGACTTGAAATGATTCTCGCCCATCCAGGCAGTCGTGAATGGAACGAGCGAGAGCCAGAACAACAGGTGCAGGTTCGCCCACAGCGTTGCGCCATTGACGCGCTGGGTTGCGTGCAGCAGGTGGTGATGATTGTTCCAGTAGATGCCGATGAAAACGAAACTCACTAAATAACTCAGAAAAACGGGAACCACCGGCCGCAACGAGGCAAGACTCGCACCATGCGGCGATTTCATTTCCAGCACCATAATGGTGATGATGACGGCGAGAACCCCGTCGCTGAACGCTTCCAGGCGGCCTTTGTTCATGTCTGCTTTGTCCGACCACGCACGGGAAGGGCACGGCTTCAGCCGTGCCGAAAGCAAATCCCCCCAGCCATGTCATTCCGAGCGTAGCATTTCGCGCACGCGAAATGCGAAGTCGAGGAACCTGCTTTTCTTGCGGATGCAACCACACCCGGGAAGGGCACGGCTTTAGCCGTGCCGAGCGCCACTTCCTTTACTCTGTCATTCCGAGCGTAGCATTTCGCGCACGCGAAATGCGAAGTCGAGGAACCTGCTTTTCTTGCGGATGCAACCACACCCGGGAAGGGCACGGCTTTAGCCGTGCCGAGCGCCACTTCCTTTACTCTGTCATTCCGAGCGCAGCATTTCGCGTACGCGAAATGCGAAGTCGAGGAACCTGCTTTTTTTGCGGGCGCGACCACGCACGGGAAGGGCACGGCTTCAGCCGTGCCGTACGAGCCGCGTCGAAAATGTGCCTCAGCTGTCGAACTTACGGTAGCGAGCGCGCAAAAAAGATGTCGCGCTCCAGAGTTGTACCAAGCGAGAGCTCCCGCCGCGTCCAGATCACGCCCAGCGATCCACTGGTCAGAAAATAACTCCCCATGTAGTCTCCAGGCGGCTCCGAACCAGCAGGCGATACGGGATTATTTTCATCCAGCGAAACCAGCTGTGGCTTTTGCCACGGATTGAAAATCGCTCCGTACACCCGCCATGGAGTCGTGTTCGAGTCCGGCGTGTAATACACACCAACTCCAAGCTTGCTGCCATTCGGCGAAACTCCCAGCCATGCATAGCGATAACGGCCGGCACGCGGAGTAATGTCTTTTCCCTTCCACGTGTGCCCCTGGTCGACCGATTGATACAGCATGATTCGATTGCTGTCAGGATCGCACGTCGTCCCGGTAACGTCCGTCGTGCATTCCAGATGGTGCGCGTCAACATAGATAGTCCAGATCGTCCCGTCAGGCGCAACCATCACGCTCGGCCAACTGAAAGTGCTGTCGAGCGCCTGATAATTGCCGACTACGAATCGCTGATAGCTTTGTCCGTCGTCTGCAGAGACGTAAGCGTAAAGCGTGCCCTTCGGATTGGTTGCGCTAAACACATCATCCGAGCCGCCATCGTTGCCGCAAACTGCATACAGCAGATGCACACCAGCGCGGTGATCGCTCGCCGGACGGCACCATCCAGAGTCCGGCAAAGTGCAACCTATTGAGTTGAAAGTATTGCCGCCATCGAGCGATGGGTAAACCGTATAACGCCCGGGGCCGCATCCGGTTCCCTGTGTTCCAAGCGGATACGTAACTTTGTCGCCTTCATTACCAAAATAAAACACATGCCCATTGCCGTGCGCTGTCACCCACGGGCGGTCATCAACAAGCTGCGCTGCCGGAATCAAGGGACGCGTCGTTTCAAGCGTCACGCTTGCCAGTCCATTAACTTTCCAACGCGTAAATGTGGCATCAGCCACGTTGGTATCGACAAAGTAGAGATGATCGGCATCGTCCAGCGCCATGTCGCCTTCATCACCAAACTCATGCTGCTCGAGGCTGAGCGGCGTTAGACCTTGAATGTCCTGCCAGCTCTGGCCTGAATTGACAGAAATCCAGTCCCACGACATGCTGCGCGTGTAAGTGGGCGAATTGACGTCTGGAGCGAGGACCAGTTGCCAGTTTTCTTTATGCGCGGTGGCAAACAGATTTCCAAAGCGGTCGGCGACAAAGCTCGGTTCGTAGCCAAATCCGCCAGTGGGCGTGACTTTGACCGGAGCTCCAAAGGTTGTGCTTTGCGCAAGGCAAAGCTGCGCAGCGGTGAGCACCAAGATTGCGAGGACCAACTGGAGAACAGATGTACGACGCGGACAGGAATCCATAGGAGAGCTCCTGAAAGAATTCGACGAGTCACCGAAACGCAAAGAAGATGCTGGCCTGTTTTAGAAAGTTGCTCACCTAAGGTGGACTTGAGCTGCTTTCATCTATGCCTGAGAAGCTGCTGACCACGCACGGGAAGGGCACGGCTTCAGCCGTGCCGAAAGCAAATCCCCTCACCCATGTCATTCCGAGCGCAGCATTTCGCGTACGCGAAATGCGAAGTCGAGGAACCTGCTTTTCCCGGTCAGCATATCAATGTGGTCGCTCGCGCTTTGTCACTTCGAACTTGAACGGCACGTCTAAAGACGTGCCCTGATACAAAATTCCAGGAGCCACAGAGCCACGTATCCGAGCGAGCACACAATTGGCGCGGACAATTTTGTGTGCGAAGTAGCGTCCCAAGCGGGGACGCTATTTCAGGCGCCGGGGGCGATGGCAGCCGCAGCCGTAAAGGTTTCGGCGAAGGCGGATCCGGAATCACCGTCTAGTTTAGAAGGGAGGCCGGGCTCGACGACGGTGATGGCTGGATTCATCAGCTTCCAGGCCTCGCAATATTTTTCGTACTTGGACCTTTTCGATCCGGGAGCTAGACAAACGCAGGTCCGGCCCTCAATTACGGCCGCCGGGAAGACGTACCAAAGGTCCTCCTGAAAGATGTAGGCCGCGAGGAAATCAATTTCAGTGGTCGAATAGGTCGTCGCCGGACCACGACTCCCGCCTCCCACTGAGGTCTTGACGCGATAGTAGCGTCTCGATGGCGTTCTGGCCAAAACGGACTTGACCTGAACGCGCCAGAAGATGTTCTGCACGCGAACAACGAGGTCATAGCGTTCACTTTCGCCATACGGCTGCGCTACCGAGAAGCCGAAACTTGCAGCCTTGCGCATGAAGGCGAATTCGGCCAGGTGTCCGCGATGCTTGCAATCGAGGTCAACTGGATAAGTTAGTTGGTTACGAGTCTGTTCAGACATTGTTACCCCTAGTTTTGTTATTGCTAAATTTAGAGAGATCGCT
>QHZX01000155.1 GCA_003224835.1 Acidobacteriota bacterium
TTCTGCTGTCACATTTCCTGCGGCATCAGGTGTTGCGTGCCCGTGAAGTGCAGCAGCATCGTGCGCGGCGTCAGAGGCCGCGTCACCACCAACCTGTGGCGTTTCGATAGAAAAATCTTGTTCCCAATCTTCTGCGCCGTTCTCGGCCGCTGCTTCAGGAGCGACTGAGAAATCCTGCGGCTCCGCTTGTGCGGCGGTCGGTTCCTGGAAAAACAATCCAGAGTGAGTTGATGAAGTGTCCGCATCGTGAGCGGCAGGCTGCGCAACCGGCTGTTCTGGGGCAGGTTCGGAGAAAGGATCTGAGACCGGAGCAGCAATTTCAAATTCCTGAACTGTGCCTGCGCGTGCGTGCTCGGCTTGGGTTGCAGTAGCCTTGGACCTGATTCCGGCTGGGGCGACGCGCTGTTCGTACTTCGCGGCCAAATCACTGTACTTGGAGGCTTCATCCGCATGGCCGGCGTCGTGATAAATGCTCTCCAGTGTGCGACAGCAGACAGCGGCCTCAGCGAAGCGTCCCGCGCGTGTGTGCAATGCGGCAAGCCGTTGATTGAGACGCAAATCACGGGGTGCGCTGGGCAAAGCGGCAATCAGCGGATCAAGCGCTTTGACCGGCATGTTGTAGGACATGAAGAGTTCGGCATCGGTCAATGCGGCCTTCACTGACATCGCGACCTCATCGTCATAACGTTGTTCGATGAAGGGAGCATTGGCCTCAAGCTCATCCATCAAGCCCGCGCCTTCTTCAGCAGTTATGACGTGGCCCAAATTGGCCGACCCTAGTTGTTCCGTAACCTGCTGGAGATTGGTCGCATGCATCTGGTTCGCAGGTTCCAGCTCGGTCAATTTGCGGTAATATTCGCGCGCTTTTTCGGGATTGCCGGATTGCACATAGCTGTGCGCCAGCAATTCATATATGTCTGTGAACTGAGAGCTTTCCCCGCCCTTTTGAAATATCGCGAGGACCTTCTCCATGGTTTGCGGGTCGTCCTGAATGTAATGGAGGATCGCCCGCAGCGACTCAAACAGCTTGGCGGAATCTGTTCGCAGGAGCCGATCAGCAAATTGATCGTAAAGCTGCACCGCCTCGCGGGCCCGTTGTCCCTCAGCCAGGGCAGTTCCACATTCAAAAAGTGAGGAAACGTCATCGTGAACATTGGCCAGTTTGGCAGCGAGGCCGATTGCGTCATCGACGCGATTGGTATGGAGATACGCCTGGAACAGAGCCTTAAGCCCGTCGGCATTGTTGTCGAGATCAGAGACTTTAGCCAGAGCCTGGATCGTGGCGTTGTAGTCGCCCTTTTCGGCTGCGGCACGCCCGCGGAGAACGCGCGCATAATTGTTTTCCGGATCGAGCTTCAACATGCGCTGCAGGATCTCGTCCGCTGCGGCGAGCTGCCCCTTAGAACGCAGGCCCTCAGCGGCGGCCGTAAGCAACTGCCAGGCGTCATCCTTTTTACCCATGCGAATGTAGGCTTCTGCGAGCCTTACCCGCATGGGGACATTGTCCGGATCCATTTCCAGAGTTTTTTGGAAAATTCTGATTGCCTGTTCGGTTTGCCCCGACTTGAGAAAGTCTTCCGCGACCTGCAGATACTGCGCGCGCGCGTCGTTGAACAAGCCCTGCTGAGTGTAAAGTTCCGCAAGCCTTAACACACATTCGGTGGAAGGTTTCAGCTTGCTGAGTTTCTTGTACATGGCAATGGCTTTGACCGTGAAGCCTTGCCCGGCATAGGCATCGCCAACGTTCTTGAATGACTCGGCAGCTTTTTCGTGGTCGCCGCCACGGGAATAGAGGTCTCCGATCGTGTTCATCACGGTCAGGTCTTTGGGATCAGCTTTGAGGACCTTTTCGTACTCGGAGATGGCGTTCTGTAGTTTTCCCTGCTGGACGAATTTCTCCGCAGCGCTCAGAACTTTCTGTTTGTTGAAACCGAAACCAAACGCCATAAGATTTACCGACTCCAGTTCCGTGCGTCTCCGCCCCGTTGGGAACAATTGCACGACAGTCGCCGGGGCAAGGCTGGGACGGCCATTCGGACATGGTCATTGTACGGCTGGCCAATCCAATTCGTATGGTTACTAAGGGTTACCAGAGGGGGGTGTACAACCGGGTCAGGCGAGTTTCAGAGGGCAAATTTCTTATGCGGAGCATACATCGATTATTGTGCCCGCGCACAGCGGGTTCACAAGCATTCACAATCAAAATGCGCCCTTTTGTAACATGACGAATTGTTACTATGACTCCAACTTCCTCATCCACAAGCAAATCCACACGATTGAAGACATTGCCTTGACTCGAAAAAACTGCGACTTATAGCATCGGCCTAACCAATATCACTGGTTTCGAGGGGAGAGAGAGGTCGTATGTGTGATGTATCTGGAGGAATGGAAGAGGGCAGGTTCGTCGAATTCCGTCGTAAGATTCGCACTGCCGAAGTGCTTTCCGGCGCGATACAACGTTTGATTTCCGACATTCACTTTAATGGCAAGATCAGCGTAATTATTCAGAACGGACGAGTTCTCAAATCGGGGTACGAGGAGGGCTATTTTAGACATCATCCGGAGATCTAAACGCTGCGCAACTTTAACTAAATAACTGGACAGGTCGTCGTAACAGAAACGGGCCCTGTAACCGCCGCAAGCGGTTCAGGGCCTTTTTTTCAATCTCGTTGGGAGGCAGTTATGGAAACGCTCGATAGTAATGCTATTCAGTTGGAGCTCAAATATTGCGAGCGCTGTGGCGCGCTATGGTTGCGGGTAGCAAACTCGGACTTGATTTTTTGCGCACATTGCTCGGTAATCCTGGCCGGACTTGCTCGCGACCCTCGTTTTCGTGATCCGTCACGTGGCGCGAACGTTGGTGGCAAAACTCAGATTATGTTCTGGAGTGAAGGAGGCAACGCGTGAACACCGGCCTGCCAATTGTTGCCTCTAGAGCTGCGGACCATGGGATTCAGGATCCGGACCTGTTTCAGCCAACCGATGAGTGTATGGGCGAGGGCGCCCGTACACTCGTCGCCGAAGAAACTGCGGAGGATTTCATCTCCCTCCGTAATTTTCAGACGATCCAAGCAGAAGTGTCGGTGCGGGCGGTAGAACTCGGCCGCAATCCGGACCTCTGGCTGTATCGTGAGCGCACGATCGCGCTGCTGAGACGCTATCTGCGAATTTCGGTTGAAGTTGGGCGTTTGCCGTCACTGCTGGGACGCGAACTGTTTCGTTCCAAGGTGACTTCTTATCGCATGTCGAGTTTCGAGGACGCGGTGATCTTCGTGCATGATGTGGAGCGCGCCCTTGAGCAACTCGATGATTTCGGGAAAGATCTGGTCGCGGTGGTCATTTTTCAGGACTACTCACAGGACGAAGCGGCGGAGGTGCTGCAGTGTGCGCGCCGTACTTTGTGCCGGGAGTTTCCCGAAACCGTGGACAAAATCAGCGAGTTTTTTCTGGAAGGAGGTTTGCTCAATCGTCTGCCTCCGAGGCGACCTGTGGAAAATTCTTGTCAAGGGGGTAAAAACACCCAATTCCCCGCAAACGTATGTAAAGAAGCCGAATAAAAAGTTGTAAAGTATGGCACAATTTCCTTTTCAGAATGCTATTCTGAAAATAGAGAGTAAGAAAACAAGAGCGCGCTTGTCGCGCTCTTTTTATTTTGCGACTTAGAGGTCTCATGGGAACACGCGCCAGACAAGCCGGTTCTCCAGATGACCTTTCGGAGTTGCGCCGGAAAATCAGCGAACTAGTTGCCCAGAACGCCGTGCCCATGGTGCAGCAAGCGATCGATGCGGTGCGGGAAGAAGGGCAGTACCAGGCAATCAAATATTTGTTTGAGATGGTCGGCTTATATCCCGCAGTCGCACAGGAAGACTCTGAGTCGCAGGATTCGCTGGCGCAGTTGTTGCTCGATCAGCTTGGGCTTCCTGCAATTCAGGCTGAGAAGGTCATCCCCGCGGGCCGGAAGGCATTCACGAAGTCCAATCCCGTAAAATGAGAAATATTAACCGCTGCAACGCCAGGCTCGAAGTCTAGCGTCCAAAGCAGTGTTGCGGGATCAATCCTGCACAGGAGAGTACGGACCTTGGGGATGGACATTACGTGGATCACCAGCCGGATTGGAGTCGGCGGCGGCATTTGGAACGAAGAGAACATGGCGGAGTTGGCGCGCATGGGCGTCACTCATGTCATCGATATGCAGATCGAATTTGACGACACGCCGTTGGCGGAGCCCCACGGGATTCAGGTCCTGTGGAACGCAACCGATGATGATTTTCAGCCTAAGCCTGCAGAATTATTCGAGCGCGGCGTCGAGTTTGCGACAGAAGCGCTGGCGCAGGCGGAGAGCAAGCTGTTCATTCACTGTGCAGCGGGAGTGCATCGCGCTCCCATGATGACGCTCGGCGTACTTTGTTCGATGGGCTGGGAATTAGGGACCGCGATGGAAACGATTTCCGCGCGGCGTCCGGTGGTGGACTTCGCGGACGTTTACGTCAGCAGCGTGGAAAATTTTTTGCAGCAGCAAGTGAGAAGCGGAGACTAACGCCTCTCTTGGGGATCTAAAAACTCGGAGGATTTATGTTGCACACGAGCCGCCAGCAATGGCGGCTTTCTTATTTGCGGCTAAGTTGCGCTTTACTGGCAATGACATGTGAAGCAATCGCCCAAGGACCGGCCCTTACCACTGTGGCGGACACCGTGTACAGGGCAGATGGTTCCGCGGCGGCGGGCACTATTTTGATTTCATGGCCGGCCTTTACCGCCGCCAGCGGCGCCACCGTCGCGGCGGGAAACAATCACGTGATGCTGGGCGCGAATGGCACTTTCACTGCGCAATTGGCTCCGAATGCCGGAGCAACGCCCGCGGGCACGGTTTACACCGTCACTTACCAGCTCACCGACGGAACTGTTAAAACCGAGAACTGGTCAGTCGGCACCGCTACGCCGGAAACAATTTCTCAGGTCCGAACTCTGGCAGGAACTACAACGCAGCTTGCCCAGGCCGCAACTCAGCAATATGTGAACGCGCAACTGGCGACGGTTGTGCACCTGAGCGGAAGCGAGACGATCACTGGCACAAAGCAATTTTCTGTTCCGCCGATTCTGCCGACGCCATCGCAATCCGGCCAGGCAGTTAATAAGGCGTATGTGGATTCCGCGGTAACAAACTCCGGAAGTGGAAGCTTTGTAGCGAAGGCTGGAGACACAATGAGTGGCCCGTTGACCCTGCCGGCGGATCCAACGGCGCCGCAACAAGCGTCGGACAAGCATTACGTGGATTTAGTCGCGGCTTCGAAAGCCGATTTGGTGGCCGGCCGAGTTCCAACTGTGGAACTGGGAACTGGAACGGCCAACAACGTCGTCTGCTTGCATGGCGATTCGACGTGGGGTGGATGCGGCACCGGAAACGGTTCAGGGCTGACCGCCGGAATGCTGGCCATCAAATATGCGACCGATTTTGCCTGGAGCCAGACGCCCAGCAATAATCTGAGCACGCCCGGGCCGCAACTGGTGAACCTTACACAATGTCCGCTGGGCGTCACCGGAAGCGAGCCGCAGTTTTACGTTTACATTTCCGGGACCGGGACTGCGGAAGCGACTCTGGTAACTGGCGGGAGTTGCGCGGGAAGTGGCCTGCCCGGCACCCTGCAGTTCACAACCGCGAATGCTCATTCCTCCGGCTACGTAGTTGGCAGCGCATCCGGCGGATTGCAAGAGGCGCTGATCGCCGCTCGTTTCGTTCCGAGCAATCCGGCGGCAACTTCTCAGTCTGGGAAAGTGATTGTGCCCCCGGGCGAGCTGAAGCTTTTCGCGCGGGTTTCGATTCGAGCTTCGAACATCACTGTGGATTTCAGCGGCTCCATCGTTGAATGCTGGATGAATGATAGTTGCTTGTTCATCGGCGACATCGCCAATTCGAATTCTTATTCCGACATCACGCTGGTGAACCCGCGGGGACGGCCAGCGGTACTGAATGGAGTAGCTCCATTCATCGAGGTCAACGCGCAAAAGACCCGCGTGCTTAATTTATCCACGAGACTTCCGGTAACTGGCGGAACATTTGGCTCGCTGGTTCAGGTGGATGATGATCAAGCCTTCCTGCTCGACGGCCTTGACACCACGCTTGGAGGCGGCCTGCGCTGCGACAGCACATTCTGCGCGCCTGCGGTTTACGCGCCGGGGCCTTTCAATGTTTTCTCAGCGGTGGGCTGGCTGAAAAATCTGAACATTTCGTTGCTGTGTGCCGGCAATGGTATTGACTGGGAGAGTGGGAATACCCTGCGAATCTCAGATAGCGTAATAAAAGCTTATGCGCAATACGGGGTGCGCGGCGGCACGAAACGCGGCGGCTTCGGTGGCATGGATGTCGAAAATGTTTATGAGGAAGTGGGAAACTGCACTAATCCGGCGGGGAATATAGGACAAGCTGGTGCGATCGTTCAGGGAAACACACTGAAAATATCCGGCGGCGAAGGTCCTTCGGGAATCGTGCCGCTGTTTGCGAATACAGGGACCACGGACTATCGCTACTACGTCGTGGCCCACAGCGCCACCTACGGTGCGAGTAATCCTTTATATGCAGGTCGAGCGCTGACGAGCGGAACCGGAAACATTACTGTAATTGCCCCGGACATTGCCGGAGCCACGACATTCGATTTACTTCGGGTCAGTGTTTCTGGTCCAGAGCAAGCGCCGTTTGGAACCGGCAATTTCGCGGTCGCGAGCGGAGTCACGAGATCTCCTGCCTGTGCCACTGGTCTGTGCACGTTTACCGACACTCAGGCGGCACTGCAAAGCTATACGGTAGCGACAGCGGCTTATTATCCATTGCTGACTTTCTGGCCGGGAAACCTGATCTTGGGGTCCGCTTCGGATTCGAACAGCGTGCTCAGCGCGGCGCGTGCATGGTTGCAGAATGCGCCCAGCAGCATCGTCGGAGTTGCAGGCGCGGCCGAGCCCTCGGTGATTGCCACCAATTGCGACGCGGTAACCCAATGGACCCCGATCTGGCTGAGTTGCTACACAGCGATGGAGCCAAGCATTTTTTACCAACAAGGCGCGCTACTGCTTGCGGCTAAGCCGAATCAGGACGGCAACGGTGCCTTGAATTTGATAGGCCGCTTGAATTTTCCAACGCTCGGTTCAGGACCGAGCCATATCATAAACATTGGAATCAGCTTCGGCGCTCCTAAATCAATTTCCAGTTACATTGCCAACATCGGCGACGGAACGAACTGGCTGGAACGCCTCAGCAACAACTTGAAGGAATTCAAAACGAATGTGCAAATGGATGCTGCTCTGACGGTGACGGGGAGCGTGCAGGCAAGTTCGTTCGTCTCAACTGGCACCGGTCCCTGGAGCCTCCAAGGTGGGTTCGGCACGCTGAGCGTTGCCCCAAGCGGCCAGTCATTGATCGGTTTTGGCGGGAATGGAAAGCTGCAGGTTTCAGAAAATGGCGGCACGCTGCTCGAAGTGGCCAAACTCGATACCAATGGCAATATTGCGACCGCAGTGGCGCTTGCTCAAACTCCGACGCAATGCACCGGCAGCTTCGCGACTGGAATTCAAGCAAATGGAAATGCGAACTGCAGCACGGCTGATCAGATCCAACTGGCGGAAACCACAGCCCCGACCGGAATTCCGAATTACGGGATCTTCTGGTTCGATGCAACTTGCCATTGTCCCAAGGTGATCGACAACAACGGGCAGGCGGTGCAGTTGGGCTTAACAAATGTGTTCAACCAGGATTCGAACGGAACAAATCCGGCGAACACTCTGGAAGACGTGAACGGGACAAATCCGCAAGCGTTTCGCGTGTACGGTACCTGGAGCGATGCCACGGACTGGGAACGCACCGGACTTTCGTGGGACCAGGCCGACAGTTATTTCGTATTCAAAAACGAAAATGCTGGGACCGGCAGCCAGCGCGGGATTGGATTCTGGATCGGCTCCAATATCCGTTGGGCAATCGACACCGCATCGACGCTCAAACCGTTCAACGACAATTCTTACAACGTCGGCAGCCCGACCCTGCGGCCGAAGACTGTATATGCGGCGACATCTTTTGACATCAGCACCACTGGCGCTCATACGTTTGAGATGTGCAACGATTCGACTACCGGCACGAGCCTGAATTTTCTGGCGAAGCTGAATGCGTCCAATCCTCCTTGTGCAGTCAAGCTCGCCGCGACGGATGCTTCGAAGGCAATGGGAATTGTCAGCGGCGGATCGGGAACCACTGGAAAC
>QHZX01000156.1 GCA_003224835.1 Acidobacteriota bacterium
TTTCTGGGAGCTCAGCATGTCAACGTATTTCCCCAAAGCGGGGGAAATTGCGCGTAAATGGTTTGTGGTCGATGCGTCGGGCCAGGCTCTGGGTCGAATTGCGTCGCAAGTCGCTCGCATTTTAATGGGCAAAGAGAACCCGCAATACACGCCGTTTTTAGATACCGGCGACCATGTAGTCGTGATCAATGCTGAGAAGGTCAGGATGACCGGAATGAAGGCGGACCAAAAGGTCTACCAGCGCTACACCGGTTACCCGGGCGGACTCCGCACCGAGGAATATCGCAAGCGTTCTGTGCGCAAGCCCGAGCTCATCATTGAAGATGCGGTGCGTCGCATGCTTCCCAAGAACAAGCTGGGCACCCACATGTTTACCAAGCTGAAGGTTTACAGGGGTGACAAGCACCCGCATCAGGCACAGAAGCCCGTGGAAAAGGTGCTGGCGTAAGAAAGCGCAAGCAAGAAGCGATGAGCTCTGAGCGGCGAGCAAGATTGAATACTTCGAAAGGTTAAGAGCGTGAGTTGTGAGGGCTTGCTCAAAGCTCACGGCTCGTAGCTCGAAGCTAAAAATGGCTGATTTAGTCCAATACTACGGAACGGGACGGCGCAAGACCGCCGTGGCCCGCGTTTTTCTGCGTCCAGGCAGCGGCGATTTCAAGGTCAATGGACGCCCCTTTGACGAATATTTCGTGACCGATTCGCAGCGCTCGGCGGCCAAGCAATCCTTGGTCTCGACCGAGTCGGCGGCGACATTTAACGTGATCGCCAACGTGTCTGGCGGCGGCGTAAACGGCCAGGCCGATGCCGTGAAGCTCGGCGTTGCGCGCGCTCTCATGTTGTTCAACGCTGAGTTGCGCAAGAAATTAAAGTCCGAAGGACTGGTCAGCCGCGACTCGCGAGGCAAAGAGCGCAAGAAGTACGGACAGAAGGGCGCCCGCAAGCGCTTCCAGTTCTCGAAGCGGTAAGTTTGAGCGAAGATTTCAAGAGTGCAAAGTTTCAAGGTTTCGGATTCGTTGCTGTTCGAAACTTTGAAACATTCGAAACTTTGAAACATTGGAAAAGCAGGTTCCTCACCGCTAAAGCGGTTCGGAATGACAGTGGATTTGATTTTAGGTTTTAGCTGAAGGCTGAGTGCTGACGGCTGAATGGTGTTTTTTAATTCTTCCCGTGCTCCGGTGCGGGACGGGAAAGCAATCCAGAGTTCGCAGTTTGAACAAAGGATGCAGACTTAAAAAGGAGGTTTTTTGGCTAACATCACCATGAAGGAGTTGCTCGAAGCTGGTGTTCACTTCGGGCATCAGACGAAGCGCTGGAACCCCAAGATGAAGGAATTCATCTTCGGTGAGCGCAACGGCATTTACATCATCGATCTGCAGAAGACGCTCAAGATGTTCAAAGAGGCATCGAAATTCGTCGCCGACCTGAGCGCAGCTGGCCGGACCATCCTTTTTGTCGGGACCAAGCGTCAGGCCCAGGAAGCAATCGCTGAGGAAGCTACTCGCGCCAACAGTTTTTACGTAAACCAGCGCTGGCTGGGCGGACTGCTCACCAATTGGGTAACCGTGCAAAAGTCCGTGAAGCGGCTCAAAGAACTTGACGAAATGGCCACGGATGGCCGTTATGAGCTGCTGCCGAAAAAAGAAGTTATCAAGCTTGAACGCGAGCGCAAACATCTGGCAGCGAACCTGGCTGGCATCAAGAACCTGAACAAGCTGCCCGACGCGGTCTTCGTGATCGACTCGAACAAGGAACAGATCGCAGTGCGCGAGGCCCGCAAGCTGGGGATCCCTGTGGTCGCGGTCGTCGATACCAATTGCGATCCCACCGAAGTGGATTACGTGATTCCCGGCAACGATGACGCGCTACGTGCGATTCGCTTGTTCGCTGCAAAGATCGCAGATTCTGTAGTTGAAGGTTCGCAGCTGCTGACCGACAAGCAAACCGCAGACATCGCGGCTGGAGTCGGCGAGGCCCAGCAGGCCGAAGCTGCTGCCACCGAAGAACCGGCCGAGGGGTCGATTGAAGCTACCGGCGCCTCAATGTCCGCTGATTTCGGGGAAGAAAGCGGTGAAGACATCAGCATGGAAGAGGTTCTTGGCCCCGGAACCCGCAAAAAGGCAGCTTCCGCCGAGGCCCCTGCCGAGACCCCCGAAGTCGAGCATCAAACGTATTAGAACGTCGCGTTGGATCCAGGGAAGATTCCCCCCGCTAAAGCGGTTCGGAATGACGTTGATATCAGGGCACGAGTTCACTCGTGCCGATCAGGGTTGTATCAGGGCACGGCTTCAGCCGTGCCAAGAACAAAAGAATTTGGCGGGGCTTTAGCCCCTGAGGGATCGGGCCCGCGCGAGATGCAAACGGCGCGGGTCAAAATTTATAAGCAGGTTTCAACTTTGAAACCTCTGAAACTCTAAAACTGATTTTATGAGCACAACTACTGTGAATATTTCCGCAGCACAAGTGAAGGAGCTCCGCGACAAAACCGGAGCGCCCATGATGGATTGCAAGCAAGCCCTGACCGAAGCCAAAGGCGACTTTGAGCAGGCCGTGGTCGTCCTTCGCAAGAAGGGCGTCTCTGTTGCCGCAAAGAAGGCGACCCGCGTCACCAGCGAAGGCTCTGTCGCGCAATACATCCATGCCGGGGGCAAAATCGGCGTCCTGGTCGAAGTGAACTGCGAAAGCGATTTCGTCGCCCGTACCGAGGATTTCAAAGAACTGGTGCACGATATCGCCATGCACATTGCTGCCAGCGACCCGAAGTTCGTCCGCAAGGAAGACGTTACCCCTGAGGACTACGCCCGCGAGAAGGAAATTTATCTCGCGCAGGCTATGGCTAGCGGCAAGCCCGCAAACATCGCCGAGAAGATGGTTTCCGGCAAAATGGAAAAGTTTTACGAGGAGGTCTGCCTTTACGAGCAGCCCTTCATCAAGGACCAGACTTTGTCGATTTCGCAGCTCATCACCAGCAAGATCGGCAAGTTGGGTGAGAACATCTCCGTCCGCCGATTTGCACGATTTAAAGTCGGCGACGCCGGCGAGACCATTGCGGTCTCAAAGCCGGAGCAAAAACCTGAGTAAATAAAAGGCACCGCAAGGTGCCTTTTATTTATTTTCCAGCACGAACGGGGAGGGTACGGCTTCAGCCGTGCCGAGACGTAGCAAATACAAGGGCTTTAGCCCCTGAGGTATACCGTAATATTGAACGAGCATGCCTGAGCCGATCTTCAAACGCGTCCTGCTGAAACTATCTGGCGAGGCCCTTGCCGCAAAGCAGGGCTTCGGAGTCGACCCCACTCGCATTCACGAAATCGCCGCTGAGCTCGGGGAGGTCCACTCCCTCGGAGTCCAGATCGCCATCGTCATGGGTGGTGGAAATTTCTTTCGGGGTGTCGCCGAACAGGCCCGCAACATGGACCGCGTATCCGCCGATCACATGGGCATGCTGGCCACCGTCATCAACGCCCTTGCTTTACAGGATGCGCTGGAAAAGCAGAACATCTACACCCGGGTGCAGACCGCGCTCGAGATGAACCAGGTCGCCGAGCCTTTTATTCGGCGCCGCGCCATCCGCCACCTGGAGAAACGGCGCATCGTCATCTTCGCCGGTGGGACCGGCAATCCATATTTCTCGACCGACACAGCCGCATCTCTTCGCGCCATGGAGATCAAAGCTGATGCCATCCTCAAGGCCACAAAGGTCGATGGTATTTACGACGCCGATCCCATGATCGTCAAAGACGCACAAAAATTCACGCAGATCACCTATATGGAAGTTCTCAAGCGCGGCCTGAAAGTAATGGACTCAACCGCCATCTCCCTCTGCAAAGACAACAATCTTCCCATCATCATTTTCAATCTGAACCAGCACGGCAACATCGCGAAAGTTGTGACCGGCGAGAAGATTGGATCCCTGGTAAGCGCCTAGCAGCCGTCAGCACTGGGTATCTCGCCAAAAACAACTGATGTCATTCCGAAGACCTTCAGGTCTGAGGAACCCGCTGTTCCGGCAACAAAACTAGACCGTCACCACTAAAGCAGTTCGGAACGAAGACTTTAAGAATTTGGCTGAATGCTGAACGCTGAGTGCTGACTGCTTAATTCACCCATCCCGACTTCGATCCACCGTTTTTTTTATCTTCCTCGGGAGGGATGTAATTGCCGTGCTCGTCAAAGGTGACGGTGCGGTTGTGGTCGCGCATATAAACTTCGAACTTGCGCGCGGCACGACGGCGTTTCCAGCGGTAATAGGAATTACGCAGAGCGAAGTAGCGTTCCGAAATCTGAAGCTTACTCCTGCGGGTCAAGAACAGCGAATACCAGATGTACCCGGCGCCCAAGCCCAGCAGCAGCACGCAATAAAATAGTGCGAAGTGGCTTAGCAGCACATACGCCACTTCAATCGCAGCGGTGAACAGGACGATCCACTTCACCGGAATCTGGATTGGAATCGGAAACAACATGATCGGGGCGCCGCGATTAAACAAGTAAAAAACCATCAGGATTGCGTTCGCCGCAGCCCCTGATCCCATCGCTTCGCCGTGTCCGATTACACCTCCAGGAAGCAGCGAGAGTACAAACCCGCCTAACCCCGAAAGAATTATGCTGCCGAAAAATAAACCGTAAAATCGGCCAGATCCGATGCTGTTCTCGACTGCGCCTCCCAGGAAGTAAACCCCCAGCAGCGACAGGGCAAACTGTAGCGGATCAACATAAATAAAAGCATATGTAACGAACTGCCAAAACCACCCCTGCCTGATATGTGCGGGATCCAGGACGCCGAGATTGAGAACTGCCTGACCTGCGGCCGGGGCAAACGCGACCAGCAGTAGAATTACAACGTAAATCGCAACGCTCGCCAGAATGATCTGCCGCACCGCGCCGCGAAATGGCGGGAAACCCATTACCGAGTTGATATTTCTTGGCATACTGATCATCCGCGGATCGCGGACACTGCTTTATCCTAGCAGGCAGCTACCTTTCCGGCGCAGGCACGACGGGTTGACTTTTGTGTCGTGCCTCATCGATCGATTCAACCGCAAAAATCACGTTATCCTTCGATATTGGCAACGTGGCCCGCGTGACATTCCCGAAAGATTGCGAGTGCTCCCAATCCGGCGCGCTTGTCGACCGCCACAGCACTTCGTATCCTGTCGCCCGCCCATCCGCCGCAGATTCCCAAACCAACGTCGAGTCATTCACTAATTCCTTAGTCTCGATCCGGACCTTCTGTGGCGCCAGTGGGGCCGACGCCAACTCCGCCAGCGTCGCCGCATTCACTCGCGCTACGTTGGCCACATATTCGTAATCCACAAATTTGGGCAAGTCACCATATTCGATTCCGTTTTCCGTGCGCACGTTCTGGTGCTGCCGATTAAAATTTTCGCGATATTCGGTGAACCGCACCGCCGGAAAGCCCTCTTCATTGAACGAAATGTGGTCTCCGCCGCGCAAAAACCGGTCGCGTCGGAACTCGAGCAGGGGAGCAACTTCCGTTTTATACGTTCGTGCCGTCTGCGTAATGTAACGCGCCAGTTCCCGCGAGGGCGAATCATTTTCCCCGCCCAGCGCGCCAATCATCCGCAACTGCGCCTGAGTGATGCTATCGGGAATACTCTCCGAAAATATCCGCACCACCTTTGGGTTTTGCCCCGTACTCTTATCTCCGCCCACAATATCGTTGTTCAGCACGGCTTCAATGTCCCAGCCCTGCGACTTGGCATACTCGGCAAAGTGCTTGCTGCCGTATAGCCCTTGTTCCTCGCCAGGCACGGCCAAAAAAATAATCGTTCCCGGAAATTTCAGCTTGCTCAGCACGCGAGCGCACTCCAGGCTGACGGCCGTTCCGCTTGCATCGTCATTAGCCCCCGGAGCAACTGGTCTCGTGTCCAGGGTGTCACTGTTACGCGAATCGTAGTGTCCAGTCACCAGCACAATGCGTTTGGCATCTTCTGCATTCGTTCCCTTGAGCACCGCATAGACACTCGTGATTTGGACCGGCGACGGCACGCGTTCGCTCACCGGCTGCGTGTAGCTGTCGGTCTTCACTTCCAGACATCCGCCGCAATCGCGCGAATAACGTTCGAACTCGCCTTTGATCCACTCCCGTGCCGCGCCAATGCCATGTCCCGCTGCGATCGATGCAGCTCCCTGTGCGGAAATCGTGCTTCGCGTCTGAAAACTGACCAGCTTCTCAATATCGGATCGAACTTGTTCCGGTGAAATTTCCTGCAAGGCAGCCCTGATTTTCGGGTCTGGATTTGGTGAGCTTAGATCTTGGACCTGCTGGGCTGGCGCCGACAATGCAGAACCAACCACCCATAACGTGATAATCGCCAGAAATGTTGGGGATCGCTTTGTAAAAATCAAATTCTTCTCCTCGTGTTGGTTGCCCCAATGCATTATTCACCTTCTCGCACCGGCTGGAAAACCGCTACGTTGCACTCCAACGGACTCAGCCGTCTGTGCCGCCATTTTCCCGATATGAAATCCTTTTGAGCAGAAATGTTCAGTTGACCTTGCGTCATCCATTCAAAGGATGTCTAGTTTTCGCATGAAACCT
>QHZX01000500.1 GCA_003224835.1 Acidobacteriota bacterium
GTTTGAGTTCTTCCTGGCTGGCGTGTCCGCTAACGTGAATCGGAGGACTGGAGCCGTCTTCGTAGATCACGTGCGCTTCGCGGCGGAAGAGGTGATCGACCATCCGATAGATCGCCTTCTCATTACCCGGAATGATCCTGGACGACAGCACAACCGTATCGCCCTTCTCGATAGTTGCGTGCTTGTGATTGTCCACAGCGGCACGCGACAGCGCAGACATCGGCTCACCCTGAGTTCCACTGATCAGCACGCAAACTTTTTCTGGTGGAAAGTTCTTTATCTCTCCCGGATGTACCAACAAGCCTTCCGGAATTTCGAGATATCCAAGATCCTCCGCAATTTCGGACGAACTGATCATCGACCGGCCAACGAACGCCACTTTTCGGCCGTGTTGCCACGCCAGTTCGACCGCAAGCTTAATGCGATGGATGGAAGATGAAAAACATGAAATAAACAATCGCCGTTCCGTTCGGGCAAATACTTCATCGAACTTGCGCCGGACAGCACGCTCGCTCGGCGTGTACCCGCGGCGTTCGACGTTGGTGGAATCCTGCAGCAGGGCCAGCACGCCCTCTTTGCCATATTCCGCGAAGGCATGCAGATCGAATAGTCGATTGTCGGTCGGCGTAGGATCGACTTTGAAATCGCCGGTGTGAATGACGACTCCAAGCGGCGTGTGGATCGCCAGCGAGACACAATCCACCAGGCTGTGAGTGACCTGTATGGGATGGACAGTAAACGGTCCAATTTTGAATCGCTCGCCGGGTCTTATCTCTTTCAAGTCGGCGTCGTCGAGCAATCCGTGCTCATCCAGCTTGTCCTCTACGTAAGCGAGAGTGAACTCGGTTCCCCAGACCGGGACGTTGAGTTCAGATAATATCCACGGCAACGCTCCGATATGATCTTCGTGGCCGTGGGTGAGGACAATTGCTCGAACGCGCTGCCGGTTTTCCAGCAGATACGAGATATCTGGAACGACAATATCGACGCCCAGCAGTTCGGCTTCAGGGAACATCAATCCGGCATCAACCACAATGATGTCATCGCCCCAGCGCACGGCCATGCAATTCATGCCGAATTCGCCAAGGCCGCCGAGCGGCACTAGATGGAGTTTTCCGGAGGGCATTAAAGACGTAATGATCGTAGCATAGCTAAGTGCTTGCTCTGCCTAGCGAAACGCGGTTCGGTTGCAGAATTAAAACGAAGCAGGCAATAGATTCCACGCACCCCAGACCTGACCGGACTTTCGATTGTCATCCAATAGAATGGAGCGTGAAGGCGTCAATCGAACCATGCCTACTCCCAAAACCTGGCTCCGTCGCCGCATCGAGACATCCTTGTCTTCGACGTTGACGCGAGCCTATCAAACTGTCCGTGTCGATCCTGATCGCTTTCTTCTCGAACTCCGCGCTGCACATGGGTTGCCGGTGAACAGTTTTCAAGGAATGTATTCGCTCGACTTATCGGTTCTCGATGAAACTTCCGAAAAAATCATTCACGGCGGGATGAAGCTCGCCGCCGCGGAGGGCGCAGGTTTTGGTATTGGCGGCTTCCTCACCATCGTGCCCGACTTCAGCATTCTTGCTGGAATAACCATACGGATGATCCAGAAGCTCAGCTTGATCTACGGCTATGAATTCAACACAGAAGATGAAGTGGTGGCGCTCTGGATCGCCGCTGCCAGCGCGGCCGGAGTAGATCTTGGTCGTGACTTGTTGGAAAAAAACCTGATGAATCGCCTGATACCGAAGATTATCCAGAAAATCGCCGCTAAAGCGAGCACAATTATTATTTTGTGCGCACTTGGGGTGAACGCGCTCACGCGCACTTCCGACAGAAGCATATCGAAGCGCGAAAGCAAATCGGCCAAACAATCGTTCCCGGCGGCTCTCTAGGACCTTGAAAGAAAATTGTATTTCCTTCCAATTACCGCGTGCACCGGAGCTTGATACCTTTTGCTTATGAAGATCGCATCCGTCATATTGGTCTGCATTCTCGCAAGCCCGTCATTCGCTCAGGAAATCACCGTGGCAGCCGCGGCCGACTTGCACGCCGCCCTGGACGAAATTGCCGCTCACTACAAGGCTGAGACCTCGGCTCCGGTGAAGGTTGTGTACGGTTCATCGGGAAATCTCTATCAGCAAATTCAAAATGGCGCGCCTTTTGATGTCTTTTTCTCTGCGAATACCGACTATCCAAAGAAGCTTGAAGCCGCTGGACTAACTCTCCCAGGAGGC
>QHZX01000499.1 GCA_003224835.1 Acidobacteriota bacterium
CTTTTCCCGTCAATTTATTGATCGCGATAATCGGCAACACAAAGCCGTCTTCGCTGAGATGACGGCGGTCCTTAATTACTAAATCCTCAACGACGTCAGCACGCGAGCCGGAATCGATGCAAATGCGCCCAACATTGACCCGACCGGCTTTTCGTGCGCCCAGTTCATCAAACTCCAAAACATCTCCACTCTCAATCAGCATCACGCTGCCGACCGATCCATGCATGGATGCGGCCAACTCGGCATGAAGCTTGAGTTGCCGGTACTCG
>QHZX01000157.1 GCA_003224835.1 Acidobacteriota bacterium
CAGAGCATTGCGTGCGGTGACAGATTGCGCCAAGCGCACGTTTAGGTTTTCGAATAACTCCGGGGTGGTCTTTCCGTGGTGATCCAGCTCGCTGAGTATGAATGCATGAAAGGTATCGTGCACAGTCGAGGCTATCTTGGCCGAAATCAAGCCGTGCCCCTGAGCATCCACCAAAAGAACGCCTGCGGTTGCATAGAGGTCGCGCAAATTGTCAGCGACTCTTAGCTGCTCTGAGCTCTTCGCCCTTCTGTACTCGGCCTCTGTTACGTCGTTCGGATTAGATTTAGACCTAAGCCACAGAACATATTCATCCACCGAGTTTCGCGGAATCTGACCCTCGGGAAGCGGTTCTAAATATTTTTCTGACAGATCTAGGGCGCTCGCAATGCGAGCGTCGATGTTGTAGCGCTGCTGAAAGTTGATGTACTCAAAAAGATCGCCGCCGACACTTCCTGCAGGAATGGAATTACCATACATGTCCGTTCTGGCCAGGTGCGGGATGGCACCTTCTACCGGCATCAGGCGCTTGCGCAGATACTCGTCAATACCGGGTTGTGGCTGAATGGACATTGTGAAGCTCTTTTCTGTGTGTAGGTTGAGAGTCTAGCTATCGCCGTATACGGGAATGGCTGCTCCGTGAAGGACGTGGGCATGGTCGCTGCACACAAAAAGAATGACACGCGCAATATCTTCGGGCTTAGGCCACTTAGCAAAATCGGCACCGGGCATTGCTTTCCGGTTGGTTTCAGTGTCGATGATGCTGGGCAGAATTGAGTTCACGCGGACGCCGCTGCCCTTGAGATCGGCAGCGAGAGAATCCATCATGGCCACTGCCGCGGCCTTTGATGCGACGTAAGCAGCAGCGCCGGCGGCGTGGTCAACCGCGGCTTTGGAGGCAATATTGACGATGGCGCCACTTCCCTGCTTGAGCATCACAGGTACGGCTGCACGGCACAAGACGTAACCAGAAAGTAAGTTCAGCTTCAGCATCTGATCGAGTAATCCGGCGTCCATCTCCCAGAGCTTGACCCCACCGGCATAGCCTCCGACGGCATTCACCAGGAAATCAAGGCGACCATTTTCCTTGACGATGCCGTCGATAAATTTTTGTACCGCTGCTTCATCCGTGACATCGACGTTGGATCCGCTTAGCCGTGACGCATTTACTCCGGCCATACCTTTCAATTGCTCGAATTCCTGGTCTCTCCGATACGTCACGATTACTCGCGCGCCTTCATCGAGGAAGAGCTGGCTCACCGCCCGCCCCAGGCCTCCAGTACCGCCAGCTATTAATGCAACTTTGCTTTTAAGAGTCATTTAAGAAACACGTAATCGCACGCAGGCTTGAGTGTGCTGACAATTCCGGCGCTCAGCAACCGCAAGCTACTTTGCTTATGTTAAACCACTGTCAGATACACGGGCGGCTGTCGAACAGCGAAGTCACGGAGCAACGCTGTACTGGCTCTGCGGGTCGCGTTGCTGATAGCGGGAAGAGATGGTGCGAGCGCTGTAAGCGACCTCCTGATCAGAAAGGTAGTGAATGGGCGCTGAAGAATCGATTCGCTGGACGACTCGTGCCAGACCACTCAGCATCGCAAGCTGCGAAGATGTCATCGTCCTCCTGACCATCACTCCCTTTCCGTTGATAAGCAAGAAAGGCCGCGTAGAGTAGCGATTTTCATACAGGTCTTTCGAATCGAGACAGGGGATTGCGCGAAAGATCTCCGGTTCATTCGAATCAGAGAAGATTGATTGGCAAGGGTAGAGGATTCCTCGGGAGAGAATTGCTTGAGAAACGGTATCGGTCGCAAGAGCATGCACCACGTCGTCTGACGGCAGGTCCCAAGGTGAGCCTTGGGCAATCTGCTTTAGCGCCGGGGAGTCGATTTCACCTGCCGGTCGGGGGAGAACAGCTAAACGCTCTTCCACTTGCGAAAGAACGTCTTCGACTTTGGCGCAATCTTCGCCGCCAATGACCAAGCCATGATTGCCCAGGACCAGGACATCCGCCTCAGCGGATTTAGACAAGACTCTCTCGATCGCCTGCGCAAGCGGCAGACCTGAGGACACGTATGGAACCCAGCGCCAGCGGAGCCCATCTAGTTTGCGGGTTAGTTGATGCGTAGCATCTTGCCGCACTGCCCAAGCTATGGTGTTCACCGAGTGCACATGCAGCACGACTGGATGCGGCAGAACTGCGTGCATCGCCGTCTCTATAGAAGCGCCGGCGTAGATTTCAGCGGGATCGGCGCTATGCTCCATGCATTCTCTGACGTCGTCTAAATCCAGCGGGATGAGGGTGTCCTCACCTCTTGCATTGACCAGCCACTTCCCTGACGCTTTAATCCAAAGAGTCCCTCCAAGCTTTATCGACGTATTCCCGGTGCTCGCCTGTGTAAGCATGGGGTCGCCACCAATCCGTGCGGATAGTTCTCGCAGTCGCGAAAGTTCGGCCTTCTGGGTTCCCGAGATATTGCTGCTCATACACTCTCCGTCATCTTCTTGGCAGCGGCGCACAACTTGCTTGACTACGCCAACTGCGCTGTTGGTTTGGACTAGTCGAGCCAGCTTGAGCCTGCATGGAGCGGCAGTATCCAACGTTGACAGATGTTGAAATTGCCGCGGCAAAACTGAATGCGATGCTTTTTGAAAGCACCGACGGTCCTTGAATTGGGACTAGAGCTGGGGAAATCTTCGCGGAGGGGATGTATCAGCTGCCTGGCCGGTCATTACAATCCAATCACTGGGGAGACTTGGCTCGAAAGCCAATGTGAGCGCGATCCAGCGCGCTTGCAGGTGAGAAGAGAGACAGGACCAATCGCAATCCAGATTTTGTTTATAGATCGCGCCGCCCGCCTCACACAAAATCGAGATGATACTAACGGTATGTGGGTTGACCGCCGGGGGGTCGGGAATGGTGTCGACGGAGGCGACGACCAACACAGCGCCAAAAACCCAGAAAATGCATGCCTTAGCTTTTATTCTCGTCCGCACCGGGTATCAATGATAGCGGATTTTCAGCGTTGCGTTGGCAAAATTACCAACGAACAATGCTTGATCTGAAGCGATTAAGGCTGCGCCCGCAGCGTTGAAACCAGCAACTCGGTTTTGTCGGAGACGATTCCATCGATACCAATATTCGCCATGCGAATCATCGATAGTTTTCTGTTGACGGTCCAGACGAACACTTTTTTGCCGGTGGCATGGACATCCGCAATTAGTGGCGAGGTAATAAGTCGCTGATGCGCAATCACGTACTGAATCGGCAGATCGCGCCAGAGGTTCAGTTGCTTTCGGGTTTCGCAGATCAGACCGAGAGGTACGGAGGGGCTGAGATTGCTAATACCTATCAGCACTTTCGGAAGGAAAGAAGAGACCAAGAAGCCCCGCTGTGGAGGATGTTCGGAAATTGCGGACAATAGGCATTGCTCGAGACCCGACACTTTGAGTTCAATATCCAAAAAAGCCCGACCGGAGTAACGCGCCAGCACGTTGTTAAGGTGGGGCAAGACTCGGAGGCGGGAAGCCGTCTTTTCTGCAATGGTGATGCCCGCGAACCTGGGCCCGTGGCAGATTACAGCATGAAAGTCGGAGGTCAGGCGTACATCGAATTCAAAACCGTCGCAGCCATGCTGAAGGGCTAGATCGAAGGCGGGAAATGTGTTCTCACGGACATTAAAAGAGCGCGAGCGCAGACCTCGATGTCCCAGGAGCAGTGGACGCGATTTCATGGCTGGGTATTTTACGCGTCGAATGCGAGTACTGGAATCAGAATCCGAGCTGCAGGCGTGCGGCTTCGGACATGCGGCTCATGTCCCATGGCGGATCAAAGACAACTTCTACGTGAACTTCTTTTATTGAAGGCAGGCGTGAAATTCTGCCCTCCACATCGGCTTTGAGGACATTACCCATTCCACATCCGGGCGCAGTCATCGACATCTGAATGTCAACTTTTCGCGAATCCTGCTCGAGCGGCGTGATCTTACACGAGTAGATCAGCCCAAGATCGACGATGTTGACGGGAATCTCAGGATCGTAAACGGTTTTTAACAAATCCCAAACCATGTTTTCGTTGAACTCGCGAGTGTCCTGTGGAACTGGGGCTTTCTCCGTAGGAGGCTGAAGGCCGATAGCGTCTGCATCCTTGCCGTCGATACGATACATCTGGCCGTAGTCGGTCCAAACGGTGTAGCTGTCGCCGCGTGACTGCATGATTCTCACGGGCGTGCCCTCAGCCAAGGTGCTCACGGTACCGCTGGGAATCTCGATGACTTCGCAGGTGCGAGTTAAATTGGCGTGACTGCCGGCATTCATGGCATTACTCCGTGGAAACTTTTTCTTGTTTACCTTCCAGCGCGGCCTGCAGCGTGTGCCAGGCGAGAGTTGCGCACTTCACACGAACCGGAAATTCGGAGACACCGGAGAAAACTGCGAGTTTGCCGAGATCTTCACGATCACCATTTGATTCGCCGGTGGTCACAAGTTTGTGGAAGGTATCAAATAATTCTTTGGCTTCGGCCTTGCTCTTGCCTTTCACGGCCTGCGTCATCATGGAAGCGGAAGCTTTGGAGATTGCGCAGCCAGAACCTTGAAACGCGATATCTTGAATGGAATCGCCTGCGGTAGTCATGTAAACGGTGAAGTGATCGCCGCATAAAGGGTTGAACCCCTCCGCTTTCTGATTGGCCTGGGCCAGCGCGTGGAAATTGCGCGGAGCTTTGCTGTGCTCAAGGATTACTTCCTGATATAGATCACGAAGGTCAGGCATCAGGCAAAGACCTCGCGTACTTTTTGAATTCCGTTTGCCAGCGCGTCGACTTCTTCTTTCGTGTTATAGAAGGCAAAGGACGCGCGAGCGGTGGCCGGAATCCCGAAGCGATCCATGATTGGTTGCGCGCAGTGATGGCCGGTACGAATAGCGATGCCTTCCTGATCGAGAATGGTCCCGACGTCGTGGGGATGAACTCCCTCGATCACGAAGGAGATTACTCCGGCCCGTTCTTTCGCGGTGCCAATTAAACGCACACCCTCAATCGACCCAAGTTTCTCGGTACCGTAAGTAAGAAGTTCATGCTCATATTTAGCGATGTTTTCGATCCCGATCGCGTTCAAATATTCAATTGCGGCACCGAACCCAATCGCGCCCGCGACATCGGGAGTGCCAGCCTCAAACTTAAAAGGCAGTTTGTTGTATGTGGTCTTCTCGAAAGTGACTGAGCTAATCATGTCTCCGCCGCCCTGGTATGGGGGCATTGCTTCAAGCAGCTGGGCCTTGCCATATAAGACGCCAATGCCCATCGGACCAAACATCTTGTGGCTGGAAAGCGTGTAGAAATCAGCATCGAGCGCCTGCACATCAACTTTCATGTGGGGCACGGCTTGAGCACCATCGACCAGCACGGGAATGTTTTTCTGATGCGCGAGCTGGATAATTTCACTGATGGGATTAACCGTCCCCAATGCATTCGAGACATGCGCGACAGCGACGAGCTTGGTTCGGGAGGTCAGCAACTTCGCAAAGTCATCAAGTATCAGTTCGCCGGCATCATTGATCGGAGCAACTCGCAGCTTCGCGCCTTTTTCTTCGCAGAGCAACTGCCAAGGGACAATATTGGAGTGGTGCTCCATTGCAGTAACGAGCACTTCATCGCCTGCGCCAACGTTGGCTCGTCCGTAAGTCTGCGCGACAAGATTTATGGCCTCAGTGGTACCGCGAACGAAAATAATTTCTCGTGCGTCGGCGGCATTGATGAAGCTTTTCACAGACTGCCGTGCGCGATCGTGCTCGGATGTAGCGAGCTCTGAAAGAAAATGCACGCCACGGTGAATATTCGCATTTTCCTGTTCGTAATAGCGCGAGACGGCATCAAGAACGACGCGCGGCTTTTGCGAAGTGGCGGCGTTATCTAAATAAACCAGTTTCTTTCCGCGAATATCCCGCGCCAGGATGGGGAAGTCGCCACGAATTCTTTCAACATCAAAGCCGGTGTCAAATGAGCGCGAGCGCACGCTGGATTCTGTGGACGGCAATTTTGCAGCGGTGGTCACCCGATTTCCTCCACGTTTCTTCCCTTGTCTTCCAGTCGCGCAGTGTCTGGCAAATGTTTAACCGAATTTGCGATCTGCAGCAGATGCGCATGGATCAATTTTTCAACGTGATCGCGTGCACCACTCGGAGCCATGCGGTCCAGACACTCGTTGGAGAAAGCCAAGAGTAGAAGTTTTCGCGCCGAGATCTCGTCGATTCCGCGGGAGCGCAAATAAAACAATGCATTCTCTTCAATCTGTCCAATGGTCGCACCGTGGGTGCATTTCACGTCGTCGGCATAGATTTCGAGTTGCGGCTTAGTATCGATTCGAGCGTCGTCTGAAAGTAGTAAGTTGCGGTTGGTCTGCTTGGCGTCAGTTTTCTGCGCGTCTTTATGAACGATAATGCGGCCATGGAAGACGCCATGCGCGAGGTCATCCAGGATGCCGTTATAGAACTGACGGCTTGCACAGTGCGGGGCAGCGTGCTCGACTAGCATGTAGTTGTCGAGATGCTGGCGATCATTGCCCATGAATAGACCGTTGATCAGGCACTCGCCACCTTCGCCGGCCAACACGGGATGCACGTTGTTCCGAACCACTCCGCCGCCGAGAAGCACCGAGTGCGATGAAAACCATGTAATGAGAAACTACCGCGCTTTCTCCTGCGACCAGTTCGGTAGCTGTATTAGAAAACGCAGAAGTTTCTCCGATAGAAACGTAATCTTCGACGATCGTGGCTTGCGCCTCATCCGCGACGACAATCAGATTTCGCGGATGCGTCATGAGCGGTTTGTCGCTGGCGGTCGAAATGAATAACAGATAAATCGGATCGGTGAGTACGACGCCCCTGCGGACGTGAACATATCCGCCATCTTCAGCAAAAGCGGTGTTCAGCGCAGAGAAGGCATCCCGCTGAATATCGAGGTAGCGACCGAGATGCGATTCCACTTCACTCGAATTCGCATTGATTTCCGCGGCCAAACCGTTAACCTTAACGCCCGCCGGCAACTTACCAACAGACGAGAGCTCGCGTGCGAATCGTCCATTCACGAACACCAACCGACAGCCTGGGCCAGGGAGTCCGAATTGCTTCACTTCATCTTGAGAGACTCTGACATCACCAGCCAATTCAAACGGCGTCTTTGCGATAGCAGAGACGTTGGTGAACCGCCAGTCTTCGTCATGCGTGGTCGGAAATCCAACTTCACAGAATCGTGCGAATGCGCGTTCCCGCATTCGGCGAAGCCAAGGTAGATCCCGCCCAGCGGCACGCTTTTGGAATTCAGTGAAGCTCTCCAGATAGGTTCCGAGTTGTTCGGTTGTAGCAATCACGTCTTCTTCTTTTCCTTTTAGGCGGGAACAGCGTAACCCGTCTCTTCGAGTTCAAGCGCCAGTTCAGGCCCTCCGGAACGCACGATGCGGCCATTCACCAGCACGTGAACGAAATCCGGAACGATGTAGTTCAACAACCGTTGATAGTGTGTGACCACAATCATCGCGCGATCGGGGCTGCGCAAAGTATTTACGCCCTTGGCGACGATTCTGAGCGCATCGATGTCGAGGCCGGAGTCGGTCTCATCGAGAACCGCCAGTTTAGGCTCCAGCAGCGCCATTTGCAGGATTTCGTTGCGTTTCTTCTCGCCGCCCGAGAAGCCTTCGTTGACTGAACGATTCAGCAGCTTCTCGTCCATTTCGAGCAGCTTCAGCTTTTCGCGGAACAGCGGCAGGAAATCCATGGCGTCCATCTCGTCTTGTCCGTGATATTTGCGAATGGCGTTGAGCGCGGAGCGCATGAAATATGCATTGCCTATTCCCGGAATCTCCACCGGATATTGGAATGCCAGAAACACGCCTTCGCAAGCCGCGTCTTCAGCTTTCATGGAGAGGAGGTCTTTGCCGTTATAAAGAATCTGGCCGTCGGTTACGTCGTATGCTTCGCGCCGTGCCAGCACCTGCGCGAGCGTACTCTTGCCGGAGCCGTTCGGGCCCATGATGGAATGCACCTCTCCCGGGTTCACGGTGAGGTCAATTCCCTTCAGGATCTCGTGATTATCAACCTTAACGTGCAGGTTCTTAATTTCCAGTAAGCTCATTAATTTTCCTCATGCTATTGGTGGGGTGACGTGCATCTCGCCCGTCAGAAGCCGCAACCGGACGGGCGAGGAGGCCCATGCCCCCTACCAATCGTTTACCCGACGCTGCCTTCCAGGCTGACGCTCAGCAGCTTTTGCGCCTCGACCGCGAACTCCATCGGCAACTCGCGAAACACACGTTTGCAGAATCCATTCACGATCATGGAAACCGCGTCTTCGGCCGTTAAGCCGCGCTGCCGCAAATAGAAGAGCTGGTCCTCGCCAATTTTTGAAGTTGAAGCTTCATGCTCCATGCGTGCGCTCGAGTTCCGCACGTCTATGTAGGGGAACGTGTGCGCGCCACATTTGTCGCCGATCAGCAAGGAGTCGCACTGCGTATAATTCCGCGCTCCGGCCGCACCTTTGAGAATCTTCACCTGGCCCCGATAGGTGTTTTGGCCATGTCCGGCGGAGATGCCCTTCGACACGATGGTGCTGCGGGTATTCTTGCCGATGTGGATCATCTTCGTTCCAGT
>QHZX01000158.1 GCA_003224835.1 Acidobacteriota bacterium
GTGCACGGCTCGGGCGGAGCCAAAATGCTTCGCGCAGCAGTGGAAGCTGCTGGTCCAAAGAGCTTGCAAATCCTGGGTGTTACCGTGCTCACCAGCATGGACGAATCTGAGCTTCAGCAGACCGGAGTTTCGGGGAACCTGGTTGACCAGGTCCTTCGCCTGGCGTCAACCGCCCTCGACGCGGGTTGCGCCGGGGTCGTCAGCTCGGCGCGAGAAGTGAGAGCTCTGCGCGTAAAGCTGGGGCACAACTTCCTAATCGTTAATCCAGGCGTTCGGCCGGCTGGGGCTGATCATGGAGATCAGGCCCGCGTGGTAACTCCCAGTGAAGCCATTCAGGCTGGAGCAACGCACATTGTGGTTGGGAGGCCGATTACAGCTGCAAAGGATCCCGCAGCGGCGGCAAGGGCAATTCAGCAGGAGATCAACGCAGCCGCGGAACAGACGGCCAAGGATTCCTCACCCCACGTGACATCCGCATATTGAACACATTCCGTACCTCCGCAATGCACACTACCAGCGCCCGATCGCTAACGGCTCTTCGGATAACAGTCGGATGTGTTTTTCTGATTTTCGCTGAGTACAAAGTATTCGGTATGCAATTCACAACAGGTGGTGGTTTTCAGTACTGGATCAACCTTTTCCTGCATGGCGGGACTTATCCCTTTATGGTTCCAGTGCTCAAAAATTTTGTTCTTCCCCATGCCACGCTGATCGCCTTTGTAGTGGCGTATGGTGAGCTGGCCATCGGGCTTTCGCTGGTGTCGGGAATTGCTGTGCGCCTCGCAAGTGTATGCGGCATGGTGTATATGCTGGCGTTGCTATTCTCGTCGAATTATCCAGGAAGCAATGCGCCGTTCTGGCAATACTTCGGGGCATCTCTCGAACACTCGGTGCTTGCGCTCTGTTTTGGCGCGTTTGCAATGACCAATCCAGAAGAGCTCTGGTCATTTCATTCATTGCTGCGCCGGTCCCCACTCGATGAGAAGTCTAGCCCCGAGAGTCTGGCGGATTGATCGTGACGATCACGCTTTAAAGCTTTTCGTAGAATTCGCAACCCGAGCAGGATATAAAAATACCACCGGGAATGCCGCGCTCGCGGTCCTTTACTCTCTTCACAATGCGCGTGGGCTTGCCGCACTTGGGACAATCAGTGCTCTTCGTTGTATCCATTACTTTCTTGCGGTCTGCAGTCTTTGCGATCTTTGCCATGTTTCTCCTTCAGTAAGCGGCATATCCCGATTTGTGCATTACAGAGCTGATTTGAGCTTGGCAGTTCGGGGCCGCGGGAATCAATTATGAGGTGATCTCATTTTAGCAGGCCTTGGCAGTGTGACTGGCGATTCAGGGACAAGAGGGACTTACGATGCATGATCCGGCATGTTCTTGACCTATTACCAGCGTAATGCCCGCTCAACCCTGCTCTCGCGGTATTCTCCGATTGCGCGCCGCACACCCGCACAAAACAATTTCCGTCAAGCGCTGGTGCGTCCGGAAACAACCTCATGCTCTTCAACAGCCGCGTATTTCTTTTTGCCTTTCTTCCCGTGGCTTACTTCGTGTTTTGGAAACTCTCGTCCAAGCAATTGCGGTACATGTGGCTCACTATTGCGGGGTATGTGTTCTACTCGTTCTGGAATTACAAATTTTGCGCGATCATGGCCTTTTCGACCCTGGTCAGCTACACGGCGGGAATCGGATTTCTGCATTTCCAGGACAGCCTACACCGAAAGCTTTGCCTGATCGTTCCCATAGTCGTTGATCTTTCTCTTCTAAGTTTTTTCAAATATTTAGGGATTTGGAATTTTGCGTTCAGTTCCGGCGAATGGCTCACTTCACTCTGGGGAATGGACGCAGCTTCCTCCCTGCTCTGGAAATTTCATTTTCATTCTTTCTTGTGGAGCAGAACTCTCCTAGAAGGCGCCCTGCTGCCAGTAGGGATTTCGTTTTACACATTCCACACCATCAGCTATATCGTTGATAGTTACCGCGGCACCATTAAGCCTACAAAAAACATCTTCGAATTCGCCGGCTACGTGGCGCTGTTTCCGCAACTTATTGCCGGACCAATCGTGCGCTTCCGCCAGGTCGAAGACGACCTCGAGCATCTTGATACCGCAGATCGCCGCAGCGGTCTCGACATCGGCTGGTCTTATCTCGTTATCGGTCTCATTAAGAAAGTCCTCATCGCCGATACTATCGCTGCCATAATCAATCCCGGGCTGGGATCTTTCTCGACACTCGGCACAGCTGGCGCCTGGCTGTGCGCTCTCGGCTACACCTATCAGATTTATTTCGATTTCTCTGGATACAGCGACATGGCCGTCGGCCTTGCCCATATGTTCGGCATCCGCCTTCCGCCAAATTTCAATTCGCCGTACAAGGCTATTGATCCATCTGATTTCTGGCGACGATGGCATATCTCACTGTCTACTTGTCTGCGGGACTATTTGTATATACCGCTTGGTGGCAATCGCAACGGCATGTATCGCAACCTGCTCATCACCATGCTGCTGGGCGGGATCTGGCATGGCGCGAACTGGACCTTTCTGGTGTGGGGCGGTTATCACGGCGGGTTGTTGATCTTGTATAAGAGTTTTCACGAACAATGGGACGCACTGCCAACCATTCTGCGTCGCGGTGCCATGTTCCTGCTCTCGATCATTGGGTGGGTGATTTTCCGCGCTGAATCATTCGCGATGGCCACTCAGTGGCTGCGCAAAATGTTTTATCCCACCTCCGGCTACATGTTTACTGGAGCCGTTGTTCTGCTCGCATGCGTTGCAGTCGCAGCGGCAATCGCCCATGCAGCTCCCAACACATTTGAGATCTCGCATCAGCGGAGCCCGCGTGCGGCCTGTGCCCTCGCTGCCGGCCTGGTCTGTTGCCTCATCATGATTACGGGCGGACAGAGATCGCCGTTCTTGTACTTCCAATTTTGAGCGAGAAAACTATGGCAACTCGCAATTCGATTCTCCGTTGCGGATACTTGCTGCCTCGTGTGCTCCTGCTTTGGGCTTTGCTGGATGTAATGCTGCGCTTCGCCCCGGCTCAGTGGTCCACGTTTCGGGCAAGTGAATATGCGATGGTAACTGGCCCTCATGATATGGGTCCCTACCGCACTAATTTCACATATCAGAATCCTCACGCGTACGGCGATTTGGCATCGCTCAGCAACTGTATCGATTGCCGTCGGTACAGGCCAATGATAATCCACGCAGATGGCCGGGGATTTGCCAATACACAATCATCAGGTTCCTACAATGCCATTCTAGTGGGAGACTCATTCGGGATTGGCGCCGAGCAGCCCAGTGACGCAACTCTGGGGTCACAGATTTCGCAGCGAACCGGTTTGTCGATCTATAACGCGTGTTGGCCAGGGCGCACCATTACCCGCGAACAACTCATGGAGTTGATTGATCAACTTGGGATGACAGGTGGAACAGTTTTCTATGAGTTGATGGACAGGAGCTTGGGAAGCGTTCTTTCGTCGGAAGAAGATCCAGCGCCTTTGCGAATTAATCAGTGGTCTAAAAACGCGGAATATTCGCCACTGGCCAATTTGTCGCGTCAGATTGTAGGACGGCTGCACAATGGGCAGCTCATGCCTAATCCCGATCTCGCGAACGCCGCTCGAAAGACCTTGCCTGATGGACAAACAATACTTTTCTTCAACGAAGACTTGCAGAATGCAACGCCACGGAAAACTGCATTTTTTGCCAAATATTTTCGCGTACTCAATAAGGAACTGCATCAGCGGGGCTTTCGATTGATTGTCATCCTCGTGCCCAGCAAATACACCGTCTACCAACCGTTGATCAAAGACGCCAGAGGAACAAACAAGAGCAAAGCCATGAGAGAACTGGAGAATCAATTGGACGTGCCGGTTGCGAATACGACCACAGCGCTCCAGCAAGCTGCTGCAGAAGCGCTTAAACATGGAGAACTGCTATATTGGCCCGACGATACTCACTGGAATGCCGAGGGTGTGCGCGTCGCGGCCGCACAAATCCAATCTGAATATTTGGCCGACTTCAGCCAGAGACCCGGAATCGCGAAGGTGAAGTCGGTCTCGCAAAAACGAGTTCGCTGAAAAAGTTCGGTTTTCTGAGCAAAGTTACTCGCCGAATGTCTCGCAGAACTTGCGCTCACTTCGCATTATAAAATCTGATTTTGCGCATCGAATCTTTCGAATTGACCTTAAGTGTGCCATCGCGTAGCTTAAATCTTTCATGCTGACTCGCCACCATCATCACCACCATCACGCCCATAGCGACGGCGGGGGTGTGCGGCTGAGTTAACCAGCAACACGAGTTCAGGCCCGCTGAAGCGTAAAAGCTCAGCGGGCTTTTTGTTTGTCCACAACAGAGAAATTCTATGAACATTGACTTCGAAAAAATGCAGGGCCTGGTACCGGCCATTGTTCAGGATGCCGGCAACGGCGAAATACTGATGCTCGGGTTCATGAACCGCGACGCATGGGAACGAACCCAAAGCCTCGGCTATGTAACTTTCTACAGCCGGACCCGCAATAAACTTTGGACTAAAGGCGAAACCTCTGGCAATCGGCTGAAGCTGATCTCGGCCGCAACCGATTGTGACAGAGATTCGCTTTTAATCCAGGTTGAGATAGAGGGTGGGGGCGTAGTTTGCCATGAGGGCACACGATCGTGCTTCACCAAAACAATTGCGCTCAGCTCCGTGTTTGCAACTGCGGAGATAAGAACGTGAAGATCAGACTCGGCATTCCCAAGGGCAGCCTGCAGGACGCCACCCTGCAACTCTTTGCACAAGCCGGTTTGCCCATTCACACCAATTCGCGTTCGTACTTCGCATCTACTGGCGATCCGGAAATCGAGTGCATGCTGATTCGCGCGCAGGAGATGGCGCGGTACGTTGAACACGGCGCTCTCGACGCGGGATTGACCGGACTGGATTGGGTGATAGAGAGCGGCCTCGAAGTGGTTATGGTTGCCGATCTCATCTATGCCAAACAGAGCCGCGGCAAAGTGCGCTGGGTGCTCGCGGTGCCGGAGAGTTCCTCTTATCAGAAACCTGAAGATCTTGACGGACGAATCATCGCCACCGAACTGGTGAGCGTCACTAAACATTATTTTGCCTCGCGCGGCGTTAACGTTAAGGTCGAATTCTCCTGGGGTGCAACCGAAGTGAAGCCTCCCATGCTGGCGGATGCAATTGTGGAAGTCACCGAGACCGGAAGCTCGCTTCGCGCCAATCACCTTCGCATCATGGACACGGTGCTGGAGAGCAACACCCAGATCGTCGCCAACAAAGTCGCATGGAATGATTGCGGCAAGCGTCGCAAGATCGAGAATCTTGCGTTAATGCTCCGCGGCGCGATGGAAGCAAAAGATCGCGTTGGTCTCATGCTGAATGTTCGTAAGGCGGATCTCGAAAGCGTGCTGGGCGTACTGCCCGCGCTGAAGCGTCCAACGATTTCTACGCTCAGCGATCCGGAGTGGCTGGCCGTCAATACCGTCATCGAGGAATCGCAGGCCTGGCAGGTGATTCCCCGTCTCAAAGAAGCCAACGCACAAGGCATCGTTGAGTATCCACTGAACAAGGTGGTCATGTAATGCGGACTCTGGAGGGTCAAGTTGCCGAGGCATACGTTAACGATTTAGAAAATCGCGGCTCGCGGCTGGATAACGTTGAACCTGCAGCGCGACGGATCGTCGAAGATGTGCGCCGCAATAAAGATGCTGCGCTTTTGAAGTATGCGCGTGAATTTGACGGTCTGGATTCCACCCAGTGCATACGCGTTTGCGATTCCGAGATGAAAGAGGCGTGGAAGCGAGCGCCACTACAACTTCAGAGCGCATTGAAAAAGGCAGCGACAAATATTCGCCAGTTTTGCGAGTGGCAAAAACCCAAAGCATGGACGCGATCTCGGAACGGCATTTCCCTCGGACAGCTGGTCCGTCCTCTCGATTCTGTGGGCTGCTACGTTCCGGGAGGCCGATTTCCTCTGGTCTCAACTCTGCTGATGACAGTCATTCCGGCGCAAGTCGCAGGAGTGAAAGACATTCGGGTTGTCTCTCCACGTCCGAGTTCTGAAGTTCTTGCGGCCGCAGCAATGCTCGGCATACGAGAGTTCTACCGCGTCGGCGGAGCTCAGGCAATTGCCGCCCTCGCCTATGGGACTGAAACCATTCCTCGCGTGGATAAAATTGTCGGTCCCGGAAATTTGTTTGTAACTGCGGCCAAGAAACTCGTGGCATTTGATTGCGCAATTGACATGCTGGCCGGGCCAACCGAAGTTGTGATCGTCAGCGTAAAGGGAAACCCGGCTTTCATCTCCGCTGACCTGGTCGCACAAGCTGAGCATGATCCGGAGACTTTGGCCGTATTTATCACTACCTCGCGTAAACTCGCGAGCGCTGTCACAAATGAGCTGCAACCGGCCGGGCGAAATGAGCACTCGATAGCCGAACAATCGTTTGCGGCGCGCGGTGCAATCCTGATCGCCACTTCGCAAGAAGAAGCGTTCGATTGGGCGAACCGCATTGCACCTGAGCACATTACCATCGACAAAAAAAACTTGCCTCTGGTGCATAACGCAGGTTCAGTTTTCATCGGAGACTACTCAGCTCAAGCAGCGGGCGACTATGCCTCCGGACCAAACCATGTGCTCCCCACTGCAGGCGGGGCGCGATTTCGCGGCGGGCTCAGCGTAACGGATTTTGTGAAGGTGATTTCCGTCCAGGAAGTTCCATTGAAAAGTTTACAAAGACTTGCGCCTACGATCATTGGCCTCGCTGAAACCGAGGGCCTGCAAGCGCATGCCGATTCCATCCGCGTGAGGTGCCCAAATGCTTAAACCGAGGGAGACGGTCCGCACGCTGAATGAGTACCAACCGCCGAGCGGCCACCCTGACGGCCTGAGATTGGATTTCAACGAAAACACCGCCGGTTG
>QHZX01000501.1 GCA_003224835.1 Acidobacteriota bacterium
TTGACGATCTTTCCGGCTGGATCGAGCTGCACACGATAGATGTACTCGATGTCAGTGGTGCGGCCCCAGCGCGCCATCAGGGCATCGGTCGGTGTGCCGCCGTCCTCATTCGTAAAAACAATGCTGTATTGCAGCACTTTCCCACTCTCGCTAGGCAGTTCTTCGTACCACATCAACAGCGGCAGATCGGAGTAGCGGCCAATGGTGTCGGCACGTGCCAACAGAATTGGAGCGTGAACGATGGCAGGGTAGTCGGGATCCGCCGGATTGATCTCCGAGATCTCAGCGCGTTCGAGTCGCAGTCCTGCACCGGGCGCGGACCATTGTGCGTTACGGCGGATTTCAAGTTCGTGTCTGCCACGACCAGGGCGACCGAGAAACATCTTGTATGTCCAACTTCTTTCACCTTGGAAGATAACGATATTCCCGTTCAGTTTCCCGTCAATGAAGACATCGCAGAGCGGTGCTTCTGCGCCTTCCCTGCCCCAATCGGCTCCCGGAGCGCTGGCCGTCAGCAAGAGAGTTACCTCGGCATCAGTGTTCAGAGTGAATTGTTTATGAAAAGCGTCCTGTGCATCCGCTATAGCGGCGAACAAAAGAAGAGCGAGCATCGCCCAAGACATCACTTACCTCGTTTTGAGATTCAGGGATACGAGCCTGCACATCGAGGAGCCATGGTTTCTGTTGCAGTGCATTCAAGACTTCTATAGACTTCTGCCGCGAATTCACGATCGTCTGCGTTGGCTTTGAACCGAGGATTCACTCATGCGTAACCGGCCATTCAAGAACGCAAAAAGACTTCTTTGTGTTACTCCCTGCAACAGTCACCGGTCTCTCAGTCTAATAGAGGAGTTCCCATGAAAAGCTTATTCCGTGCCCTTTTGCTCGTCGGTCTATTTCCTTCGTTGACTTTGTTTGCGCAAGTGAATGCGGCGAGTTTGGCCGGAACTGTAGTTGATCCTTCCGGCGCGATGGTTCCCGACGCTAAAGTGGTGGCCATAAACAAGGCTACAGGTGTCACCTACACCGCTTCAACAGCAATCGGCAATTACGCTATCCCTCGGCTTGAAGTTGGCGAATACACCGTCACAGTTGAAAAGGTCGGCTTTGCCAGAGTGGTGGAGGAAATCAAACTCGATGTGGGCCAGAAGGCGCGTGTGGATTTCAAACTGCCAGTGAGTTCGCAAGGCGAGGCCGTGATGGTGAGCGACACCGCTCAGCGGCTCTCGACTGAGGACGCCGCTCCCGGCTCGGTGGTCGAAAACCGGCTAATTCGCGATCTTCTCGGGACGCACAGGCGGAGCAAACGTCCACGGCGTGCGTTCCTTGCAGAACAATTTCATTCTTGACGGCGTTGATAACAACTCCATCTCGGAAAATGTTCAGGAACTGACGACTCAGATCGCGCGGCCTTCAGTGGATTCGATTCAGGAATTCAAAGTCACCACGGCGCCTTATTCCGCTGAATTTGGCCGCAGTCCGGGCGCTGCGGTCTCGGTGACGACGAAGTGCGGCACCAATAATTTCCATGGAACGGTTTACGAGTTTCTGCGAAACAAAGTTTTCAATGCCAATCCTTTCAATTTCACGTCCAGCACGCCGCCACCGAAACCACCGAACGTGCAGAATCAGTTTGGGACCAACCTGGGCGGTCCAATCATCAAGAACAAAGCATTCTTCTTTTTCAACTATGAAGGGACACGTATCCGAAAGGGCAAGCGCTATGTCGGCTCTGTTCCGCTTCCCAATGAGCTTGCCGGCGACTTCTCCGCGGCTGCTGGTACAGCGAATGGCGTCACGTACACGCCCCTGATTGACCGAGTTGGTGACTGCGTCGGCGCGGGGAATCCATTCCCGAACAATCAGATTCCTGCACGCTGTCTGGATCCGGTTGCCGTAAAGGTATTGAGCCTGTTGCCCGGCCCGAATGCATCAACTGTCGGCGCCAAGAATGTAAACAATTTCGTCCGTACACCCACGCTTCACGACGATACCGACAGCTACACCGGCAAAGGGGATTGGCAGCTCAATTCATCCAACAATGTATTTCTGCGTTACACCTATTCCAATCGCTTCCGCTTTGTTCCCGGAGCCTATGGAGGCATTGTCGATGGCACCGGCACCTCAGCGTTTGGTCGTCTTTCCATGATTGCGCACGCCGCAGCCATTGGGTGGAACTCCACCTTTTCGCCGCGGCTGCTGAATGAATTTCGTCTGGGATGGGGCCGGAACGATTCAGTAGGTCATCAGGATCCGTTTGGCGTCAACACCCTTGCGAGCCTCGGCTTCTTTGGCGTGCCCGATAGTTCTTTGTATAGCGGCGGCTTGCCGGGTCTGAGCGTGAGCGGCAAGGGGGGCACGCCAACCTATGGCGCCGGCTCCGGTGTTGACCGCTTCGGCTCGCCCGACTTCCTGCCGAAATTTCAGAAGACCAACCAATTTCAGTGGACCGATACGATTTCGTACGTCTTGAACAAGCACCAAGTCCGCTTTGGCACGGATTTGCGTTTGCCGATGCGAAACATCTTCCTCGATGTGCCGGCGCTGCGCGGTTCGTATACCTTTGACGGTAATCGTACAGGAATCGGTCTGGCTGATTTTCTAGTGTCTTTGACTCGCGCGTGTGGATGAATTCGTATTTCGCCCAGGATGACTGGAGAGTTTCCCCGACGTTCACCCTGAATTTGGGTTTCCGTTACGACTATGCCACCTGGCCCTATGAGGCGGCGGGACGCCAGACCAACTTCGATCCGGTCACCGGACAAAAGTTCACGCGGGTGAGTACAACGCACGGACAAAGCCTGGTGGAGCCTGACAAAAACAATTGGGCTCCGCGCGTAGGTTTTGCGTGGCAGATTGCTCCCAAGACGGTGCTGCGTTCGGGATATGGCCGCTTCTACTCGCTCTTCGAGCGCGCGGGCAGTGAGGATCAGTTGGAAGAGAATCTTCCCTGGCTCGTCAATAACTCGGTTTCGGCAGCGAACAATAATACGACCGCAAGCAATATTCGTTTGCGCACTGGCATTAATCTCTCGCTCGATCCGAGCGCGGTGAACCTCGCGAACATAAAGCTGCGCGCTGTCGATCCGCACGCGCAGATGCCAGAGATCGATCAGTGGAACTTGGGCATTCAACGTGAGTTGCCGGCCAACATGATGGCAACTATCGATTACGTCGGCACTAAAGGCACGCACCTGTCCTACCTCATGAACCTCAATCAGGTCTTCATTAACGCGGATGGAACGGCAAGCAATGTATTTCCCTATACTGCGCTCGGGCCGATTGAGTTCCGAAGTAATGGAGCAAACTCGAGCTACAACGGTCTGGAAACAACCATCGAAAAGCGCTACTCCAATGGACTCGCCTTCCGCACCTCGTATACTTTTGCGCACGCGATTGATGAAGCTCAGGAGCATTTGTTCAGCGGCGGATCCAACAGCTTCCTGCAGAACTCGCGTGACATCCGTTCCCAGCGCGGCCGAAGCGATTCCGACTATCGCCACCGCGTCGTCGCCAGCTACGATTACGAGTTGCCCTTCGGCCAGGGAAAGCAGTTCCTGACCGACGGACCGCTGGCATACATCATAGGTGGTTGGCGCACTGGTGGCATTCTCACCCTGCGGACTGGGCGTCCGTTCACCATCTTCGCCAGCGCCAACAATAACGCGTTGGGCGGACCGCGCGTCGGCGGCATGGTCAACTCGTTCGCCAACTGCCTGAGCGACCCACAAGTTGATGTCAACCGAATCTACAGCGGAGGCGCATACTTTAGTCCAGCGGCATTTGCTGCTCCGGTTTCGGGCCACCTCGGCAATTGCGGTCGCAACACTGTCGAAGGCCCGGGACTCACAGACTTTGATCTGGCGTTGGCGCGCACCTTTCCTCTTATGGGTGAAGGACGCAATCTGGAATTCCGCTGGGAGGTGTTCAACGCACTCAACACACCGCAGTTTGGACTGCCAGGCAACAATGTCTCCAGCTCAGGTAACTTTGGCAAGATCACGTCGCTGGCCGGCGACCCGCGGGTCATGCAGTTCGCACTCAAGTTTTATTACTAAAAAGAGACGGAGAAGACGTTCTTTAAGCAAGATCTCATCCGCTTAATTCTCAGGAGGCGCCCTTCCGTGATCGCCCTCACAGGGTGGCACCATTCCGCCTACTAAAAACGACGATCGTCAGAGTGCGATGGCTGCGCATAAAGACAGCAAGCGGCCGGGGTTCCTTTTTCAGTCACTACGGAGTCTCCCTTAGCGGCCAGCAGTCCTGTTTGTGCGTATGCCAGGTGAGGTTTTCAAAACCGAAAATGTCAATCCGACAAACGACGATCTGCGATTTATTTTCCAGTTAGAACCGATCATGACGGCATCATATTCGCTTTTTCAGACATGGAAACCAGAAGTCGTACTGGGTACTTTGGGCACCGTTGAATCCCAATTGTCACTTTGCGGGG
>QHZX01000502.1 GCA_003224835.1 Acidobacteriota bacterium
GCCATCGCCGAACACATCCCAGGCAAAACCCACACGCGGACCCCAGTTGTTGTGATCACCCTTACCTAGTGACTTGGAGGGCGCGAATCCACCGGGACCGCAAACGCCGGCGATTATGGACTGTGCAATGGCGGTATTCGACGTGCAGTCATACGTTACACCATTGATCGTTCCCACCGTACCAGCAAGTACATTGGCGTTCTTCACGCCGTCGACTACGTTGTTTCCAGGCCCTAAATCGAAAGTGGTAGCGAGATTATTCAGTTCTTTGTGTCGCGTAAACAGATCGTAACGAATACCGAGATTTAGGGTCAGCCGCTTTGTAGCTTTCCAGTCATCCTGGAGGTAGCCCCCCACTTCCCAATTGCGCCAGTGGCGAATGTTACTTTGCAAGGCAGAACTTGGGTTCGACTTCAATCCACCCGGCAGCGTGCAGGGCACGCCGCAGAGATCCGGATTCACGCCTGCTGAGACTGAGTAAGGAGCATCCGCCGCAAAAAAGATTGGATCTTCGAAATAGTAAGAGGGTCTTGCGACGTTAAATTCGCTATTCTCGAGGTTTCTCCTAAAGTCTGCACCCGCTTTTATGCTGTGGTTCCCGTGACTTATCGAAACCATATCGGAGTAGGTGTAGACGTGCTCTTTAAAGAATTGCGGGTAACCGCTATAAGAGCCAAACCCAAGGGAGGCATCATCAAAATTGATGTCGGGAACACCCGGCGTACCAGTGGTGATCAGATTTCTGTTGGCGGTGTAGCCCAGTCGTGCCTCATTCAAAATGTTGGGTGAGAATGTGTGCACCAAGCTAAACTGGCCGTTTGGGTAATACACTTTCTGAGGATTGGTGAACCCGCGAGCACAGGCTGAACTGCACGGACCGAAATTGTCGGTCTGCTTCCACCAGTTAAATTGTATGTATGAGCGGTTATTTGCATTCCAGTTGTAGTCGAGCTTCAGGGAAGCTTCGTTGCCGTTGAATAAGTTGCCTATCGTCTGGGTCTGCGATTTAAAGATCGCAACGCTGCTTTCCTGGAAAGGCATATTCGAGATGCCGCTGACCGGGTCACGACCAACAAATCCGGCTTGCGCGGTAAATGGAGTACTACAGAAAACCGGACTACTAGGTGTGGATAAGTACGACAACGGCGCAATATTGTCCACTGCCGGGACGACACCGAGAAGAGATTGCATCCTCGTTGCGATGGCATTAGCCTGAGTTGATGTGGCGCCGACGGCTATATAACTATCCGGGCAAAGGTAATCTGCGTAGTTAGCGAAACCGCTGGAAGAAGACAGACCGATGATGTAGCTATCCACAGTGTTTAGTACTGTCGTCCCAGGTACGCTTGGGTTGAAATTCTTGTAGAGCAATCCTGCCACGGAATTCACGCCTGTCGTCGAATCTGCGGAGAGAACCGCGCTTCGCCACGCCTGAGTGTCTTGGGTGACGGTCTGCGGCGTTCCTACGGTCTGGAAACGATCCCCTTGGTAGGCGCCAAAAAAGAAAAGCTTGTCTTTAATAATCGGTCCGCCGAGCGTGCCGCCGAACTGGTTGAACTTCAACTCAGGTCTAGCGAACTGCTGTTGACTAACAAAATATTCGTTAGCGTCAAGATTGTCGTTCCGGAGGTACTCCCACACGCTGCCATGAACATTATTAGTTCCGGATTTTGTAATCAGGTTATTTACCGATCCGGCGCTGTTTCCATACTGCGCGGAGAGATTTAGCTCTAATTGCTGGAATTCCTACCGTTGAAATCCTCTCGAAGGCCGTTCACGACTGTACCATGGCCATTTTCAAAATCCACGCCATTGACATTGACCGCGCCTGGAGCTATCTGGATCAGATCGTAAACGTTACGACCGTTCAGCGGTAAGTTAGAAATCTGCGCCGCTGTAACCGTGTCCGCCAGCTTCGAGTCATCGACGTTTACAGCCGCGGCCTCACCCGAGACTTCCACCACCGTTGTCGTCTGTCCAATCTCCATCCGGAAGTCCACGCGTTGGATCGTCCCTGCATTCAACGCGATATTATTGTCAGTTCTCGTTTTGAAGCCGGGAGCCTCTGTCGTGATCTTGTAAGTCCCGACGGGCAATTCCTTCACAACATAGAAACCAGATGAACTTGTGACCGTGTTAACCGAAAGGCCCGTTGCGGAATTATTGACAGTAACTTTGGCGCCCGCGACTGCTGCGCCGGTTTGATCAGTTACGGTTCCTTGGAACTGACCATTCTGAACTTGTCCAATGGCGGTTAACGTGAAAATGAAAATGCAACACGAAACCAAAACTAGCCACAGCTTCGTCATTTGCCTACCCTCTTTCTGAGGAACTTTTCGTTTCTGTGAAGAATCTCTCGTCTTCCTGAGGAATCTTTCTTCGGAGACTTGCTTTGCGGAAAAACTTCCGACTTCACGCATTGAGTCGTCACCCACGAAGTGACTGGAACCACAACAATTCAAATTAATCGCGCACATTCTGCTACGGATTAATGGTCACTGTCAAGCAAGTTATGAATTTGTAAGGAGTTGTTTTTTCAGGAGAATAGCTGGACGGGGAGGAGCGAGGCCGCACAACCGTCATTTCTGAACGCCTCCGGACGTGGCCTGAAGGGTGCTATTCACAGTGGGGTGAAGGATTTCCGAAGAAAGTGTCAAAACCGACCAGACTTCCGCATAGATTCTTATGGGTTTAGGTGCAGGTCGATGCGTCTCATTTTGAAACCGTGGAATGAATTATACGCCGAATTCGTTCAACGACCCCTGCTCCCTCCTTAACTATTAATTCCTGGTCGGCGTCCTCGGTCCCAATCTTGTCGATCCTGCCTGAGGGCCAGCGGACCGTAATCTCATCCGCATGGGTTGCCGTTCCCAAGCCAAAATGCAACCGCGAATCACTGGCAGATTCAAAGCTCGAATTGGCACGCACTTCGGCGGTTTGTGACAGATTTCCCGCTTTCATCTGGACGCGTGCGCCAAAGACCGGAGAAGCATCCAAAACTGTCATCAAAAGGTCTTCGGCGCCGCGATTTTGAAAGTCACCAGAAGCGAGTCCGCGACCGACATAGTGCCGGGACAGAGCGGCTCCAGCCCGGAGCCCGAGTTCATCAAATTTTCCATTTTTCAGATTTTTAAATAGGAATGGACGCTCGGCGTAAGTGACGCCGAACGAGTGCTGATCCACTTGCGGATTGACATGCCCGTTGGCAACAAAGATATCCGGCCAGCCGTCGTTGTCGAAATCAATGAATCTTACGCCGAAGCCAAGGTACGGAATGCTAACAGGCCCGAACCCTGCGGGCCCTGCTAAGTCAGTGAAACTGCCGTTATGGTCATTGTGATAGAGATTGTTGGTGTCGTCTGAAAAATTTATTTTTACGATGTCGGGCCAACCGTGATTGTCGTAATCAGAAGAATCGATACCCATACCGGCCTGCGCGCGACCATCGGCGCTAAAGGCCACGCCAGCCCGGGCGCCAACTTCATCAAATACGCCGTGGCAGTTATTGTGATACAGCCGGCTCGGGGAAGAGTCATTTGCGACGTATAAGTCCAGACAGCCGTCCTGGTCGTAATCCAGCCACAGAACGCCAAGGCCGTAGTCATTTTCAGAATCGATATTTAGTTTTTCCGTGATGTCGGTAAAAGTTCCATCACCATTATTGTGATAAAGGCGATCACGGCCACCCTTCAGCCCGCGTGGCCCGCACGAAACCGGAATTCCTCGATACTGGCAGAAAGGCCCACTGCCGAACTGCGGCAGGTGATCAAGATCCAGATCTACGTAATTGGCGACATAAAGATCAAGGTTGCCGTCGTTGTCGTCATCGCCCAATGCTGCGCTTGTCCCCCAGTGACCCGGATTTCCGACACCGGCGTTAGCGGTCACATCGGTGAAGGTCCCGTCATGATTATTGTGATAGAGAACGCCTCCATCCAGATAGGTGACATAAAGGTCTTCCCAGCTATCATTGTCATAATCTCCGGCTGCGACCCCGAATCCCCAGCCACAGTGGTTGAGTCCGGATTTCGAAGTCACATCCGCAAATGTGCCGTCGTGATTATTTCGATATAGCTTGCCAGTATGGCATTTGCCAACAGCCACGTCGTCGAGAGTCGAACCATTCACCAAGTAAATGTCCATCCATCCATCGTTGTCAAAGTCGAAGACCGCGACGCCTCCGCACATGGTCTCCATGATGAAGCGTTTCTCGGGACTGCCGCAGGTGAGATGGAAATCAATTCCAGATGCACGCGTGATGTCGGCGAACGATATCGAACTCGGGACGTGAGTCTGTCTTGCCGAATGAACGCTTGAAGAAGGCGATCGCTTTTGGCTTCGCTGAGGTGGCGCCGCGCTACCGGAGAATGCTCTGGCCAGCACGATTCCAGTGAACACCGCGAGGACTAGTACGAGCCGGTAACGATCGATCACTGGGACTGGCTGAAGGCCATTCCTCCTGTCTGGGTGTTGTCGAGGGTTCGGGCCAACTGGTAGTGCGGGCTTGGATCGGTGGGACTCAATTGTGCGCAGCGCTCGAACGCCACAATGGCCGCATTGGTGTCGCGAGCCAGCAGGAGCGCCTTCCCAAGGTCATAAAATGCTTCGGCGCTTTGTGGGTCGATCTCGGTCGCCTTTTGCAGAAACAGGCGTGCGGATTCCCAATCACCGGTTTGCAGTAGCACGTGACCCAGCTGGTAGAGCACAGTTGGATTGTCGCCATTATGCGCGATTTCTTTTTTGTATTCTGCGATCGCGTCTGGGTTGCGGCCCAGGCTTGCGTAGGCAAAACCCAGATGATAATGGCCGAGCGGCAACTCCGGATTTAATTTGAGCGCCGCCTTGAATTGGTCGATGCCAAGTAGGGTTCGATTGGTGTTCTGATAAGCGCGACCCAGCAACAAGTGCGCGAGTGCGTTACTCGGATCCAGTTTAATGGCCTTCTCCAACTCTTCCGCAGCCGGCGCATATTGACCTTGGTCCAGATGCACTAGTGCGAAGTCAAAGGGGATCGCTGCATTTAAATCGTCGAGTGCTTCTGCATGCTGGAACTCCGCAATTGCGGCCGAGTCCTGTCGAGCCTTGAAATACGCCAGTCCTAAGAGATGTCGAAGTTCAGCATCGTGTGGCCAGCGGCGGACCGAATCACGGCCAAGGTCGATTGCCTCAGGCAGATTTCCCGCCTGCAGATAACTAAGTAGCAATTTACGAACTTCTCGGGGATGTTCATCTCGTGACGTTGGGTGCTGTGACTGGTCTCCGCTTTGTCCGCCTCTCGCCACGAGACAATACTGTTTTCCGGCTGGATACGCCGAAATCGTGCCCCAACCAATCAGAAGTGAGGAGAGAAGAACCGCGCGGGAACTGCTAGACATACCGCACCAGTGTCCAGATCGCATTCAAACCCGATCTTAACAAAATAGGCGACACACGCCTGGCCCGGAGTAAGTGCGCAGACGAGGTCATCGGCCTGAGCACAATTTTTGTGGCGCCTTAAACCATCGTGTAATCTGCCAACTGTCGGATGCAACGGATACCAGAAAAAGTCGAACCGGCTCAACGAAGCCAGACGATCTCATGGATCAACAGGTACGGTCCCACCCTGGTCGTGGTCTTCGCCTTTGTCTTGTTCGCCAAGCGGATGTTCCGCCTGATTTCGCGCTTTGCCGTGAACATCTTTTTCTCTGACCAGTGGGGATGCAACGATGCGCGATTGTTTCAAAGAAACTCGTGGTGGCGCACCTTTACCTGGCAGCATGGATGGCACCGCCAAGGAGTCGGTGGCGTTTTCGCGGCGCTAATCGAGCCGCTGTTTCGCTGGAATAGTCGGATCGAAGCTTTCATTATGGGTGCCATCATCCTACTGACGGGCATCTGTGCACTTTGGCTCAAGAGAAGGCTCTTCGGCAAGCTTTCCATTTTCGACGCTCTGATACCGGCACTCTTCTTTACTCCAGCCCAGTAAGAAAGCCTGCTGGTGACGCCGAACTTCGCCCAGGGCGCGTTCCCATTGCTCCTGCTGATCATTTATTGCTTGGCATGGACTTGCCGAAAAGCTTTCCGGTACCCGCTGATTCTGTTCATCAGTTTTCTGGCGACCTACACTGGATTCACACTATTTCTCGGTATGCTTACTCCGTTCTTTCTGGTCGCGGATTATCGTGCAACTGCTCCTGAGGAACGTCCTTCACGGCGGCGTTTCTTGGTCGCTCTTGGCTTGGCGCTTGC
>QHZX01000159.1 GCA_003224835.1 Acidobacteriota bacterium
AGGAAGGAATCGGGACCGGCTTCGATGACGTTGTCGCCAACGCGCTCGGTGCAAAGCACTCCTCCCAGCCGGGCGCTCGCCTCGAAGAGGACATAATTCAGTTCGGCGCCTTTTCGTTGCTGCTTCTCCAAACCATAGGCGGCTGAGAGTCCGGAAATACCTCCGCCAATGATTGCGATTCGTATCATATCGGGTCAACGGATTTGGGCAACCGCCGCCGCGGTGCGCGAACGAACGATCTGCGCCAGCGCAGAGGTGAGCAGTGGAGAATCATTCAGAGATTCCGCTCTCCACAGTCGCATGTTTTCTTTCGCCGCGAACTGTTTGAACAGAATGTCTACGTCATAAAGAATTTCCACATGGTCACAGAGAAAACCGATCGGCTGAACAAATACTCCATCGTGCCCGTTCTGCTTTAGGCGAGAGATGGTCTCTTCGACGGTTGGGCCAAGCCACGGCCCTCCTGACATGCCCTGGCTTTGAAATGCAAAACTCCAGTCTTGCTGATCCAGACCTGCGGCGGCTGCAACCAGCGCGGCCGTATGTTTTGTTTGAATCTCATACGGATCGCCTTCCAGCACCGTCCGTTCGGGAACGCTGTGTGCGGTGAATATCACCGGCACCGGATTTCCTGATTCGCGCTCGGCATCTTGACGTCCGGATATCAGCTTCTCCCCGAAAGCCTGAATCAATTGCGGCTCATCGTGCCATGCTTCCACAAAATCAAAAGTCATTTCAGGGTCGCTGCACTCCGCAAGCGATTTCCGGTAGAGTCCAACGCTGGTGCGCGAATTGTGCGGTGCCATGCAGATCACGACCGCATGACCGATTCCATCGGCTTGCATCTGTTCCAGAGCTTGCGCAACGAATGGATGCCAGTTCCTCATTCCGACGTAAACCGGCACTCCGATTTTTTGCGCCAGCAGTTCAGCTTGTTTCAAAGTAATTTCGGTTAGCGGAGATTTGCCAATCGCGGCGTAACGATGGCTCACTTCCTCTACCGCCTGCTTGGGAAGCGGACGCCCGCCAGTCACGCGCAACAAAAACTCGGGCACATCGTCAACAGAGGTAGGACTGCCATGCGCCAGCAGCAGCACTGCGATTTTTCGCCTCTCGGCCATAGTCAGATGCCGCCTTCTCGTACAGAACGCGAGAAGGACGTGGCCCCCGCGGAATGCTCTTGGACGTACTCGGCCAGCGCCCTTACATTCTCGACCGGCGTCTCTGGAAGGATTCCGTGGCCAAGATTAAAAACGTGCCCGGGCCTGCCACCCGCCTGATCCAAAATGCGTCGCGCGCCGGCTTTCACGTGTTTCCAATCCGCGAACAACAGCACGGGATCGAGATTTCCCTGTACGGCGCCGGAATTCCCCAGCCGACTCCAACCTTCATCGAGTGGGATTCGCCAGTCGAGCCCAATAACATCGGCTCCGCTTTCTTTCATCGAGGCCAGCAGCGTCGAAGTATCCGTCCCAAAATAAATGATGGGAGCGCCCGAAGTTTTGAAACTGGCTATCAGTTCTGTCGTCCGCGGCAAAACATATTGCCGGTAATCTTCGACTGATAGGCAGCCCACCCAACTGTCAAAAACTTGAATCACGTCGGCTCCTGCCTCAACCTGAGCGCGCGCATACGCAGATGTCACTGCGACCAGTTTGCCGAGCAGCTCGTCCCAGGCTTGCGGCTGCGAATACATCAGGTTTTTCGTTTTGATGTAATGACGCGAGCCCCCGCCTTCGATCATGTAGCTCGCGAGCGTGAACGGCGCGCCACAAAAGCCAATCACCGCCAACGTTGTGCTGAAGTGCCGGGCCACTTTACTTACAGCATCGGCCACATAGCCTAGATCATCGGCAGAGTCGGTCCGCAGCCTGCGAATATCGTCGGCAGTTCGCACCGGGCTTTCGATGACCGGGCCTTCACCGGCAGAAAAATGAAATGGGAGGCCCATGACCTCAAACGGCAAAAGAAGGTCGGCAAAAATTATGGCCGCATCCACTTTCAAATATTCAGCAGCGGTGATGGTGACTTCTGCGGCGAGCTGCGGGTTCTTGCATATCTCAATCAGCGAATGCCGTTTTCGCACCGCCCGGTATTCGGGCATGTAGCGGCCCGCCTGCCGCATGAACCACACCGGAGTTCGATCCACAGGCAAGGCTTTGCAGGCGCGAACAAAGCGGGAATCAGGCGCTGACATGAAGAATTAATGTAGCACTAAGGGCAGTGGCTAGTGGGCAGCGATCAGTGGGCAGTGGATAGTGATCAGTGTTCAGAGGTCAGTGGTTGATGGTCAGTGATCAGTGACTAGTGGTCAGTTGCGAATGCAAGCCATAAGGGCATGTGTGAGGGGCTAGTAATAACTCAAGTTAGACGAGAAGCGTTCCACTGTGACTTAGCAGAAAAGCCTGCTGGCCCTGGCCACTGCGCACTGATCACTGATCACTGCTACTGATCACTGCTTATGAGATGGGCTCAACTTTATCCACATGAATAAGGTTGATCGAAGTATCCAGTGTTCCCGTGACCTGTACACGCCGTCCTTCAAACGGTTGCACCTGGTTCTGAGCATCGAGCTTGTAGGAAGTCGAGTCCGACACCTTCAAAACATAGCTATCGGATTCTTTGCTGATGATTCCACTGAAGGTCTGCGCTGTAGGATTTTGACCCTGCGACTCAGGAGTGGACGGCGCGGCTGGGCGCGTTCCGGGCTGGGCTGGAGTTGGATTCGGCGCAGGCTGCGTCTCTGGATTCGGCTCAGGCGTGGGCTGCTGGTGCGGATGGTCTTGCTCCGGCTGTTGTGGCTCTTGCATGTAAGACCACAACACCAAGTCTGACGAGAACAATTGGCCGGGGTGGGAAGGCTCTTGCGCGAACGCAACGGCGCTGCAGAAGACAAACCCAGCAATAATCACTGACCAGTTCTTCATAAGGACTCCTTGCCGGCTTTTAGATGGCAAAAGAAGGAACGTGGGAACCCGGTTCCGGGTCTAGCTGAGCAGAAGGCTCAGAAGCCAAGGTTTCATTTACGTTGTACACCCGACCGTGGAAAACGGCCCTACGGCTGATTCTGTAGGCCACCTAAGGGCGAGTGCGTCCCCTTAGGGCGGCGGATGTACTTCTGAGTTTTTCTCCGGCCAAAAAGGCACCTAATGAGTACACCCTTGGTCACCGAATCCACCCTATGATGATGCGTAACGAATTCCCGGAGGTTGATCCTGCCATGGCAGCAAGTCAGGTTGTGCTCTACTTCGACAGACAGGAAGACGCGGTCCAGTTCACGCTCGCTGCCAGCTCAATCATCGCGGACGGAGCGCCGCTCCGCGAAACTGCGCTCAAGGTTGCGAAAGAAGTTTGCAAAGCCTCACGTATTACTACCGAGGGAAGCGTGAATGGCGACGGAGCGAAACCCAAGACGCGCAAGGCGCAATAAACTTCGCCGTTTTCTAATCTTTGAATTTCTGAACAATTAATAAGTGCGGGCGTTCTCGTGCGCTGGTTTAATCCGACCAAGGCGCCGGCTTGCGATTCCAGCGATGCTTTTTCAATTGTTTGAGAAGCTCGGGGCTGAGCGGGCCTTTATCGCTTAGCGCGATGTTCTCGCGCACGTGCACCAGCTTCCTCATGCCAACAATCGTGGTGCTCACCGCCGCATGGGAGAGCACAAACCGCAACGCCATCTCCGGCAGCGACATTCCCGGAGGCAGAATTTCTTTCAACTTGTCCACGCGCTTGATGGTGTTGGCAAGATTTTTTGGATTGAAATATCCGGAGCGCCAATCATCCTTCGGAAAAATCGTGTCCCTGGTCATCTTCCCGCCGAGGCTGCCTTCATCGAGGGCGACACGGACGATCACACCGATATTCATTTCCTTGCAAAGCGGGAAAAGTTCGTCCTCGGGCGACTGGTCGAAGATGCTGTAAATCACCTGCACTGCATCGACCAGCCCGGTGCGAATGGCCTTGATTCCGTTCTCCGGTTCCCAGCGATTCAGGCTGAGGCCGAAGTAGCGAATGGTTCCGTCTCTTTTGAGCTTCTCGACCGTCTTGCGGAAATCGGGATCGTTTGTCCATGCATCAGTCCACACATGAAACTGAAGCAGATCAATTGAATCGGTACCAAGTTGCTTTCGAATCAGATCGGCGTACTTGAAAACATGATCGGGTGGAAAGACGTCGTGGTATTTAAATTTCGGCAGCGCCGGCCAGCGCTCGTTTTTGGGAGGAATTTTCGAAGCGGCAAAGATGCGCTTGCCTTTATTCTTGGCCATCGTTTGCCCGAGCAGGCCGTCGCTCTTGCCTTCGCCGTAAGCCCACGCGCTGTCGAAGAAGTTGCATCCCAGATCGACCGCTAATTGCAATGCCTGCAGCGACTCGCGGTCTGCCGAGCCACTCCAGCCGCTCATGCCCCACAGCCCGTGCGCGATGTCGCTGACTTGCACCCCTGTACGGCCCAACTTCCGATATTGCATGCTTGCTCCTCGCGTTCAATGTGGACGGGCGAGGGCGCCCGTCGCTCCACTTTGACTTATTTCCCTGGCTGTCGCGGTGCGTCCTGTTGTGCCTTGTGGTCGTAGAATTTCTGCAGGACATAAAACGCCTGCTTGCGCTGCCCTTGGTCCGAAATTAATCCCTTGCGATTGAAATAATCCTGAATGCCCGGCAGGGGACGGCGCGGCGATCGAAAGTCCATCAGAAGCCAGGGCGACATGCCAGCCATCTGGGGAACTCTCTGCCACATCGCCAGCTGGTGCTCAAATACGTTCGCCTGGTATTCCTCAGTGAAACGAGTCTGCGCATCGCCATGCCGATTGTATTGGGCGTCAGCGCCGAACTCGCTCACGATTACGGGCTTCTCATATGCGAACTTCCACTCGGTGCGATCAGTGTCTTCGATTTTTGCTTCGTACCATCCTATGTATTCATTGATACCCAGCACGTCGAGAAATTCCCCGATTGGATCGTTCAGAACTCGCGTGTCCGGTCCCGAACGGCCGGTATGATTCAGCGCGGAAGTGATTAAGCGAGTGGGATCAAGTTCGCGCGCGTATGAAACAAGCGCTTTCAAAAATTGAGTCCTCTCCACAGAAATCGGAGTCTCGTTCGACATTGACCAAAGTGCAATGGCGGCTCGGTTGCGATCACGCGAAATGATCTCGCGAAGTTGTGACTTGGCATTTTCAAGTGTGGCGGAATTCTGCCACTGGATATCCCAGTAAACGGGAATTTCTTCCCAGACCAGCAGGCCCATTTTGTCACTGAGCCGCACCATATCCGCGTTGTAGGGATAATGAGCAAACCTGACAAAATTGCAGCCCAACTCTTTTGCCCAGGTGAGCAGGCTGCGATCGTCATCTTCCGAAAAAGCTCGCCCGCTGCGAAACGGCGCTTCTTCATGCATGGAAATGCCACGAAGAAAAATCGCCTTACCATTCAACAGGATTTGCGCACCGCGGGTCTCAATCGTCCGAAACCCGATTTCGTCGGTCACGCTGTCGCTGCCACTTGAAATTACGACTTTGTACAGCTTCGGACTCTCCGGCGCCCAAAGTTCCACGTGAGCGGGAAATCGGAATGTGCCGCGCCCGGAAGCATCCACATGGGCCGATTGCTTCAGCCGGATCTCAGGAATTTCGATCGAGACCTCGCCCGAGCGGGTCGCGCCGCTTAGCTGAACCCAACCTTCGATAACATCTGTATGGCCTTTGGCGAGCTGAACTGAATAATCCTGTATGAAGGTTTCCGGCACTTCCACCAGCTTTACGCCGCGGGTAAGGCCGCCATAATTCCACCAATCGGTTTTCAAGGCGGGCACACCATCCGCGCGACGGGTGTTGTCTATTTCAACGACAATTCCGTTCTCACCATCGCTCAATTGCTCGGTAGCTTCTACATCGAATGGGGTAAAGCCACCTACGTGTTCGCCGAGCTTTTTTCCATTCAGCCATACCCGCGCCTGATAGTTGGCCGCGCCAAAATAGAGGAAGGTCCGGACTCCAGATCGCCTGTGATAGGAGAAGTTTCGCTGGTACCAGAGCGGTCCTTCGTAAAAAAGCAACGAGTCACTCTGGGTATTCCAGTCTCCGGGAACGCGGAGCTTGGGCGAGTGTTCAAAATCGTACTCAACGAGATCGCTTTTTGTTTTAGGTTTGGCGTTCTCGTAATAGCGGCTGCTGAGGCCGGTTTCGTAGGGATCAACAATCGTGTTCCACGTCCCATCGAGACTAATGGTCGTTCGGCTACTTACATTCGGAATCGTAGCCGGCAGATCGCTTTGGGCATGCAGGCAGATCGCGCTCAGCAGCAGCGCGGCCAGAGCCGCTCGACTTATGTAGCGTATTTCCATAGGGATCGCCGGGCAGATGAGTATAACGAATTCGCTGGCTGCAGCAGCACCGGACCTCTCCTCTTAACAGCATCGCCCAGACAGCCCGCTGGGAGCTATGTTCCTGGATTTTTGGATTAGAATCCTATGAGGCTGTCCGGCATCTCGGGAGGAGTCACTTGCATCCAAGTGCCCGCCCAGAGTTGGCACTTGGGGGTCTGAATGTCCAGTGTTTCTTCTTCCTATCTCTCCGAGGGGAATGCTTCACCTGCGCTGTCCGAAGGGAAGGCTGCACCTGCGTTGACCGTAACCAATACTGCTGCTTCGGCCATTCAACTCGCGAAGGTCGCTGATCCTGCCGCTCACTTTTTACCGATGAATCCAACCTTCAGCCCTGTGAATGGGCTGGTGGGGCGGTGCTTTATACGCATGTGTCTGTGGGTAGACCTGGTGACGTCGTGGTCACGCAGGAACCGCCCTCTTCCGCAGTGGTCTCCCGAGCTTGCTCTGGGTGGGCCCATCACGCCGGACACAACAGAACCGGTCTCCCCTTCAACTGCGAATTAATGTGCTGGCGCTGGCTGCGGTTGCGGGGTGGCGAAGTTCACCTTCGGGACCTCACGTGAGCCTTCGGTTGCCGCAAAATAGGCGGTGTTCGGTTTAAATCCGAGGCTCGACGCAAAGATGCTGTTGGGAAATTGCTGCACGTAAATGTTGTATAGTTTTCGACCAAAGTCAACAATCTGAATAAGGATTTATCGAGCTCAGCATTCGCGGAAATCTTTTGCTCGGGAGTTCCTGCTGAGAGTAACTGGGTACGAGCTTTCGCGATGTCGCCGAAGACGGTCTGCTCCTGCTTGGCATATCCCTTCACGGTCTCGACCAGGTTCGGAATCAGATCGGCGCGCCGCTGCAGCACAATGTCAACTTGTGACCAAGCGGTTTTTACTACTTCGTTCTTTGCCACCAGCGTGTTCTTTACGCTGATGTATTTGCCGAAAGAAAGCAGAATCAGGACCGCAATCGTGATGAAGACGATGGCAACTTTGCTCATAACCTCTCCTTGTACAGACCGCTTCGCCAGTCCGACCCAAAGCTCACAACAAACTACTGATTTGTTCGCGCAGGGGAACTCTGCATTGTATCCACTGCGGCCGCTACTTTCTCAATTGCTGCAAGGTATCGCGAGACCACGTCAGCCGCGCGCAACTGCTTACCGTCAGATTTCTGAGCGCGAACATCAATTAATTGTACGAATGCCGAAGGATCGAAGTTCAGCCGCGAAGCCAGCTCCTGCACTGCTTCTCGAGAATGCTTGCGTCCGGGCTCGCCTGACTCGATCAGCGCATGGCGGAATAGAGTCGTGAAAGACGATAGCGAGTTCAGCATGACTTCCCACAAAGCCTTTTCTTTCCCGCCAGCTAATAAAATATGCTGCCGCAGCAAGAACAGCTTCTCTCGCAGCTCATATTCAAGTTGCGAACGATGCAAGTGCATGGGAATGTCTAAATCGCGCAGGACGTCTTCTCCGCAAAGAACGCGGTATCGCTGCTTCATATCTGTAAATTCGATGGAGAAAACGTCCGCCGTATCTTTCAGTTCTTTCGCAGTCATAATTAGCGGCGGATGATGTTTCTTCTTGCGCCACCACTCTGCTGCGCCGGCAATCTGGCTCAAAGACGTGAAGGACGTGTCCCGCACAATGCAAAGCAGGTTGTAGTCGGAATATTCCGAATGGAACTCTCCTTCGGCCGCAGAACCATAGAGAATCACGCCGGCAAGATTTTCTCCCGCAGAGGCGCGGACCTTCTGCACGAACTCACCGAGCAATTGTTCGTCAGCTTTAGAATCATGAGCCATAACAATCT
>QHZX01000160.1 GCA_003224835.1 Acidobacteriota bacterium
GTATTTTATCTGCTCCGCGAAACGGAACACGAGCAGAAGAATTTGCGTATTGGATTTACGGTGAGCAAGGCGCTAGGCGGAGCGGTGCAACGAAACCGCATCAAGCGCAGGCTGCGAGAAGCGGTACGGGTGGGCGGATTTTCATCGGAAGTGGGCGCCGATGTCGTGATAAATCCCAAGCGATCGGCGTTGACTGCGGATTTTAATTTGTTGCAGGCCGAAGTAGCGAAGGCTTTCCAGGTGATGGAGAGATATTTAGAGAAAGGTAAGCTGAACTGATCGATGCCAGCCCTTGAGGTACCGGCGTTTAGATTCCATCGCCTGAGAAAGGAACGGTTTGGAGTCGCGCCGAAGCTGCTTTTGCTGTGGCTGTTGCGCGGATACAAACGCGTACTCTCGCCTTTGTTTTTGCCTTCCTGCCGTTACGTGCCTAGCTGTTCGGAATACGCCATTGAAGCGGTAGACAGATTTGGAGCGGTGCGCGGGTCGGCTCTGACGATCTGGCGGTTGTTGCGCTGCCATCCGTTTGTGCGTGGTGGATTTGATCCGGTTCCGAACGGCCTGCATTCATCTCCGACGCGGCCGTCTTGGGTCAGGCCATCCCGAGTTGGACAAGTTAAGAGCATCAGTTCCCATAACACCGACTGAGTCAATGGCAGAGTACAAAAGCCCGCAATCAGAACCAGGCACGGAGCAACGCTTCGTGCTGGTCTTCCTGCTCATGGCTGCAGTGATTTTTGGCGCGCAGCTTTACATGAAAAAGTATGCGCCCACGCCATCGCCGGCACCAAGCACGGCACATCCGAATCAGCCGGCGCAATCCGCTCCGGCTCCGCCCCCTGCTGCTCCTGCAGCAGTCGCACCCACGCCAGGGCCGAACAAAAAGCGCCGGGCGGCTTCTACACCTACGCCGGTCCGGCAGGCGCAATCAGAGTCCGAAATCGTAATCGAAAATGATCTTTACCGGATCACCCTCACCAACCGCGGAGCGCAGGCGAAATCCTGGATATTGAAGAAGTATTCGGATGATCAGGGCCATCCACTCGACCTGGTCAACCAGCAGGCTTCAGCAAAATTTGGATATCCGCTGTCGCTGTGGACTTATGAAGAATCCGTCCGCAACAAGCTGAATTCAGTGCTTTATGTGGCTTCCAAAACGGGCGCCAGTACAGCCCCGGCCAATCTCAGTTTTGAGTATTCCGATTCTGGGCTGGTGGTGCGCAAGGAGCTGCAATTCGATCACAGCTACGTAGTGCATCTTCACACGTCAGTTTTTCTGAATGGAAGTCCAGTGGCTGCGTTTCCTTCCTGGCCATCCGGATTTGGAGACGAGAATTCTCCTTACGCGTATTCTCAAGCGCAAGTTGAATACCAGCTCAACAACGATACCGAGCACCTTCCCGCTAAAAAGATTTCGAACGGCAATACATTGCACGGGACATACAACTGGATAGGGGCAAGCGACGCCTTCTTCGGTGCTGTATTCATCCCAGACAAAATCGACGACCTTTACGTTGTCACGCAGAATAACGCGCTCGATATTCCGAGCGATCCAAGCAAGCCGAATGAAACCAAGCCGGTGGATGTTTTGGGAGTGGCAGTGGGGCATCCCGGCGAAAGCAGTGCGCGGCTGTTCGTTGGCCCGAAGTCGCTCGAAGCCTTGGATTCGGTCCCGGTTCCGACCATAGTTGGACCTGATAAAGACCTGCATAACGTCTTGAATTTTGGATGGTGGGGCGCGATTGCGCGCCCGCTGTTCGCCTGGCCTTACATCGGCCTGCGCTGGTTTCACCAATACACCCGCAATTGGGGTTGGGCCATTGTGGTGCAGACGTTCATCATTACTTTGTTGCTGCTGCCACTGCGTATTTATCAGATGAAATCTGCGCTCAAGATGCAGAAGCTCCAGCCGCAGATGAAGTCGATCCAGGAAAAGTATAAGAAGTACAGTATGCGTGATCCCCGGAAGCAGGACATGCAGAGGGAGATTGCCGAGCTTTATAAGCGGGAAAAAGTGAATCCGATCAGTGGATGCCTGCCTTTGCTGGTGCAAATGCCATTCCTGATCGCGTATTACAAGATGCTGGGCACAGCCATCGACTTGCGGCAGGCACACTGGCTGTGGATACACGACTTGTCTGCAAGCGACTGGATACTGCCGCTGATCATGGCGGGCAGCATGTTCCTCATGCAGCGGATGACTCCGCAGCCGGGAATGGACCCGACGCAGCAGCGCATGATGAACTTCATGATGCCGGTCATGATGGGCGTCTTTTTCTTTAAGCTGCCGGCTGGCCTGAATCTTTATTATGCGGAGAGCAACTTGATCATGATTGCCCAACAGTGGATCATGAACCGCACCAAGTTAGGGCGCGAGATGAGAGAGATTGCGGCCAAGCGTGCAAGAAAGAAAGATAAATAGCTGTGAGCCTCGAGCAGTGAGCGATCACGCATATTACGCAAAGAGTGTTGCTCACAGCTCATAGCTGGAAGCTCGGTGCTTTCTTATGAATAAAATCGAATCTGCCAATCAGCTCAACGGATTTCTGAACGGCATCGTTAAGCATGCCGGACTCAAACTGAAATACCGCATCACGGTCGATCCCGCCATTGCCGACGACCGTGATTGGGAGCGTCCCGATATCCTCGTTGAATTCGCGGGGCCGGATTCGTCGCTTCTGTTGGCGCGCGGCGCGGAATTATTGCGCGCGATGGAACTGCTGGCGATGGAGATGCTTCACCTCCCCGGCAATGAGCACGAAAAAATCAGCTTTGATTGCATGGGCCATAGAAAGGCGCGGCTAGAAGAATTGCGCATGTCGGCACGCGTGGCGGCTGAAAAAGTTCGACAATCAGGAACCCCTTATCATTTCGCACCCATGTCTTCCCGCGAGCGCCGCATTGTTCACCTGGCGTTGCGAGATGAGCACGATCTAATGACCGAGAGCACGGGCGAGGGCCTGAGGCGGTCGGTGGTGTTGTATCCAAAAGAGGATGGCGCGAGATCCAGATCACGACAGCCTTGAGTTATCACCTGCTACGTGCTAGATTTCCCGCGTCGTGCTTTACCTTCCTATAACTAAGAGTTGGATCATCTCCCGAGAATCGCGGGTCGTATATTTTGTGTGTGCTGTTCTGGCCCTTATGTTTTTCGGAGCACTGTTTGCAATATTGCTAGCAATGGGCTTTTCAGGCCTGAGGTCATTGTCGGGTTTTCCGCGAGTTCTGAGCATAGCCCGGTCACTACTCCTACCCGGGGTTTTGGGGAGCGCCATATTGACCGTAGCGATGTGGTATTTCTGGTTCAACTTTGACAAGTCATCGTGGGCAAGGAAAGCACTTTGGGCAGTGCCACTCTATTTCTTGGTGCCAATTGGACCTGCGTTGTATTACTTTTTCGTTTATTTGCGCAATGCGGAGGTCACTTCTTTGACGGCAGCGTCCCACGATGTGAGACTTCGGGCGAAGGCCGGGAGCCCATTCTAAGCATTTCGCCTCAGTGCCTGATCTTCGCAATCACATAGAAAATCAACGACAGCACAACACTCAGCAGGATCGACGTGGCCAGCGGGAAGTAAAAAACCGCGTGTTTGCCGCGATAGACGAGGTCACCCGGCAATCGGCCAATTGGAAGATTGGTGCGGCCGGCCAGAACCAGTACCAATCCAAGGGCCGCAAGAACCAGACCGAAGAACAACAGCGTCTTTCCAAGATCGGCCACAAATCAATTCTAAAAGGAAAAGGCCTTCATCAGGTGAAGGCCTCTACACAAAAACTGTCGCTGGAGACGTAGTAGGCCACGTCTCTACAGAGCTTACTTCTTCCCTGCGGTCGCCTTGCTGTCCGTACCGACTTTGGCGTACTTGCGGCGGAAGCGCTCGACACGGCCGGCGGTATCCATCAGCTTTTGCTTGCCGGTAAAGAAAGGGTGACAACTCGAGCAGATTTCGGTGTGGATGTCGCCCTTGTGCGTGGATCGCGTGGTGAATGTGCTGCCGCATGCGCATTGCACGCGTACTTCGTTGTATGCAGGATGAATGGCTGCCTTCATGCGTTCTCCAAGCTTATTGCTGAACCATTTGATTCTAAAAGATGACTGCGGGATTCAGCAAACCGGTGAGCGGCCCACCCGGTGAGACGTAGGGCAGGCGCTTTGGGGATGCTTGGGTTTGAAGCAGATCATCTCCCTCATGCATAATCTCTGCGGAGCAAATATGAAGATGACCCTGCTTGCAGCTTTTTTTCTTTTTGCCTTTGCCATTGTTCTCCAAGCCCAAACCTCTGGATCCCCAACCGTAGCCGAAGCTGAAGCCTTCATGAATAAGGCTGAGGCCCGCCTGGCGGAACTCAGTGTGAAGGTCAATCAGGCGAATTGGGTCCATGACAATTTCATCACCGATGACACCGAAGCCCTCGCCGCCGCCGCCAATGATGAGATCACCGCAGTGACCAGCGAGCTAGTTGAACAGGCTAAACGCTTCGACGGTGTAAAGATGCCCGCGGACTTGGCGCGGAAATTCTTGTTGCTGAAACTTTCGCTCACTGCACCTGGCCCGAAGGATCCTGCCCTGAGAAGGGAAATGACTGAAATTGCAGCATCGCTCGAATCGGACTACGGCAAAGGCAAATATTGCGATCCATCCGCCAAATGTCTGGACATTACCGCGATCGAAAAGGTCATGAGCGACAGCCGCGATCCCAACCAGCTCAAAGACGTGTGGGTCGGATGGCACGCGATCGGCGCACCGATGCGCAAAAAGTATTCGCGATTCGTCGATCTTTCGAACCAGGGGGCGCGGGATTTAGGATTCAAGGACACGGGCGTTCTGTGGCGTGCCGGATACGACATGCCTCCTCAGCAATTCGACGCGGAGCTGGACCGGTTATGGGAGCAGGTACGGCCGCTCTATCTTTCTCTTTACACGTTTGTTCGGGTGCGCCTGTCGCAGAAATACGGGCCGCAAATTGTGCCGCCGGATCGCCCGATTCCCGCGCATTTGCTGGGAAATCCATGGGCGCAGGCATGGGGTAATGTTTTTCCAATTCTTGGGTTGCCGGAGCACAGCAGCGGCTACGATTTGACGGACCTGCTCAAGGCAAAAAACCTCGATGCCCACGGAATGGTGAAGTACGGCGAGAATTTCTATAAGTCACTGGGCTTCGCGCCGCTGCCGCAAACGTTTTGGGAGCGGTCGTTGTTTGTCAAACCTGCTGATCGAGACGTTGTATGCCACGCCAGCGCATGGGACCTGGACAACAAGGACGACGTGCGGATAAAAATGTGCATTCAGATCCGCGCCGAGGATTTTGTGACCATTCACCACGAACTCGGCCACAATTTTTATCAACGCGCGTATAAGGACCAGCCGCTGCTTTTTCAAAATGGAGCTAATGACGGCTTCCATGAAGCAATCGGCGACACCATCGCCCTCTCCATCACGCCGGAGTACCTGAAACAAATCGGTCTGCTCGATCAGGTTCCTCCGCCCGAAGCCGATATCCCAATTCTGTTGAGGCAGGCATTGGATAAAGTCGCATTTCTTCCCTTTGGCTTGCTGATTGACAAGTGGCGATGGCAGGTATTCTCCGGCGAGGTCAAACCGGAGAATTACAACAAAGCGTGGTGGGACTTGCGCCTGAAATACCAAGGTGTGGTGCCGCCAGTCGAGCGCAGTGAAGCCGACTTCGATCCAGGCGCGAAATATCACGTTGCTGGGAATGTGCCTTATATGAGGTATTTCCTGGCGGACATTTACGAGTTCCAGTTCTATCGCGCGATGTGTCGCGAGGCGGGGCATAAGGGGCCGCTGAACCGCTGCACATTTTTCGGATCAAAACCCGCAGGTACCAAATTAAACAAGATGCTCGAAATGGGGCAGAGCAAACCATGGCCGGAAGCGATGGAAGCTTTGACCGGACAACGCGAAGCCGACGCCACGGCCATCATCGAATATTTTGCGCCGCTCAAGAAGTGGCTGGATGAGCAGAACAAGGGGATGAAACTGGGCTGGTAGTTCAGCGCGGAGTGTGGAACCACAAAGCTTACGGTGGTTAGACCAATGCCATGGAAGAGAGCCATTCCGCGTAGGCTGCGCCGCTCTCTTTAGGCATGCCGAAAAACCTGATCCCAAACACCGGCCCGCGTGACCAGCAGATGAGGGCGACGGCGGTTAGAGGTGTTTGCTGCGCATTCGGAATAGTGAATCGCAGGGTCACCGAGCCGTGCAGATGCGCCCGATCCAATAACCGCAGTGCCAGACCGCCATCACTTACGTTGAGTATCTGGGCAGAGATGATTGCTCCGTCGCGGCGAACTACCTCGGCGTCAATCGAAAGTTCGTAACGGAAATACCGGCGGTGCTCCATCTCCATCTGGCGGACCGAAGACTGGAAATAGGTGCTCAGGCGGGCGGTGTCGAGGGGCTTTTCCAAAACAAAATTGGACCCCAGTTCTGTTGCGGCGGCGACGGACGTCTTTCCACTCACAATGGTGAAGATCACAGATTTACGATTTGAGCGGCTATGACGGGCGGCAGCGACGATTTCAGAGCCACGCTCGATTCCATCGCAATCGATGATGAAACCATCGAAATGGCTTCGGCCAATCAGGTCCAGCGCGGAAATAGAGTCATCTTGCGTGCGGAGTTCAATGCCGTCAAACACTTCGGCGACGGCCTGCTGCACCTCCGAATCGCGGCTCACCAAGAGACTGTTTAGTCGCACATTGTAATGGTAAGCCCGCCAGTACTCTAGCGGAAGTAACAACAGTAACCAGAAAAGCGGACCCAAATGCCTATTTGGGTATGCGTTGCGTGCCCCAGGATGATGGGCTCTGAGTCAGTGAGAATCACATCTTCGCTGGGGAGGAATTTGGGCGCCATGTGAAGAAACGCTATTTAGAGTTCGATGTTCCCGTTTTGGCCAAGTTACGTCAGTTGCGGGCGAGTCGCCATAGGTAAGTAAAGGCATGCCGGTTCCGAGATATGACCGTTGCATGCCCGCCCAGGTCCTCAGCGCGCTCTACTAGAAGTAAATCTTGGCACCGAGCTGTATCACCCGGAAGCCGCCTACTCCGGAGTAGGTGTCGGTGTTCTTTCCCCAGCCAGAGCCTTGGCTGATTGAAAAGGCCGTGCCGGGCTGCCACTGCCACGGCCCATTTAAATCAACACTGTAATTTTTGTCGTAGAAATTCGGATGGTTGAAGGCATTGAACGCTTCAAGCCTCAGCTGAAGGAATCGTGCTTCGTTCCTGCCCAGAGGGATGTTCTTAAAAATGGACATGTCCCAGTTCTGCATCCCCCCAGTGCGCAGAAGATCGCGCGTGGGGCGAACTTGCGGCCCAATTGCGGGAAGTAGCGGGTTCAGGTTCTTGTCGAAAGCATAATAAAGTGGAATCGCACCCCACATATTCGAGCCGTCTAGCGCTCCAGGCTCTCCTGCCCAATTGTTTCCGGTGTCGATGGGGGCACCCGTTTGAAACTGGGTTATGCCACTCAACTGGTAATTATCGGTGATGTAGGAGAGCCACTTCGGTCCCCCGAAGTGCTTGTTCAGACCAGGAATGTCATAGACATAATTTGCGGCGAACACATGAGTACGGTCCCAACTCGCTGCGCGGTAATCAAGAGCGCGAGGATTGAACGGATCCTGGGTGTCCTGGTCCGAACTCGCCGTCGCGAGTGCCTTCGAGTAGGTATAAACCGTGCCAAACGTAAATCCCTTGCTGAATCGCCGCTGCAAAGAAACTTGAAGAGAATTGTAATTAGAAGTGCCATCAAACCTGAGATAAGGGATTTGACCATAGCCCTTATAAGGCACCAAAACCGCATCCGTATATGACGAATGCCCGTAGGCACAAACTCCGCTAAAGCTATAACCGGCGGCGGCATACTGAGGTAGAAGGCCAGGTTCTACTGCAGGCACTGTGCCGCCGAAACAGCTCGGGTCCTGGGCTGCACGTGTAAACGCGTAACCATAGGGGATGGCATTGATATCCCGCGATGTCACCAAGTGGCGGGACAGCGTGCCCACGTACGCTACGTCCAGAGTTGTACCCCTTCCGACCTCCTGCTGTATGCCCAAGCTGAAGCTGTAAACCGTCGGTACATTCCCACTTTTAGCGGCGCCGACGATGTTGCCGAGCACTGCGCTGCCAAGGGAAGTCTGAGCTGAGGAAAGATTCACGATGTTGCCAGATGCCAACTGCACGGTCTGGACTACCGCGGGATTGCTAAAGACCGGATTGAAAATTAAATTCCCTTGTACGCGGTCATGCATCATGCCAGCACCGCCGCGAAGGACTGTTTTGTGACTGCTAAATAGGTCGTAGGCAAAACCCAACCGCGGCTCCGGCATAATACTGCGGTCGTTCCAGCCGCCCGCCGGAATCGTGTTACTCGCGGTGAACCGCATCCCATTCAACGGGTTTCCACTGCCGGAAACCAGACTGCCATCTGTATTGACCGTAACAGCTTTGGCGCGATCGTAGGATGCTGGATCGAAGAGCGCGATCTGGTTTTTCGCGTCATACTGCGGCGGAATCCATGCGAAGCGCATTCCGTAGTCCAGAGTCAACTTGCTTGTCAGCTTCCACGTGTCCTGCACATAGAACTCCAGTTGGTTGTAACGGAAGAAGCCGAAACTGGCGTTGAACGTGAATTGCCCATTGACATTGCCCCAAGCGATCTGGTCCTTGCGGTTGCGCTGATAGAAAACGCCGGTTTTTACCGTGTGTTTGCCTTTCACCCAGGACAAATTGTCGTTCAGGTTGATAGTTGTGTTGGCTTGGTGCCAAGGCATGGATCCCAGATAGCTCCAGCCAAAGCCAACGTTATTAAGACCGCCAAAGCTCATATCAGGAATGGTTTGAGATGGAAAGAGCAGTGGAAGGTTGATACCGTTTTTTGTCGTAGAAATGTTGCCGTTGGCCCCTGTGACGAGAGACTTAGTCACGCTCGGTCCAATCGAGAATTCGTTCAGCAGCGTAGGCCTGATGGTGCTGACCAGATTCACCGAGAGATTCCAGCCGGGGTGCTCCTGGATACAACCGCCAGGAAAGTTTATTGCCGCCAGGCAATCGACCGCGCCCAGACCGCCGGTTGAAAATGGCGCCTGTTCGTGATCGCTGTTGTGAATCCAACGTCCGAAGAGGCGGTTGTTCGCATTAAGCTGATAATCCACCCTGGCGATGTCTTCTCGTCGAGGATCGGTGTACGAAAGTGCAGTCGAGTAGTTATAGAGCCCGTTCGAATTAATCCCGCTAGCATTCGGCAAGGGATATAGATTAAGAACCTTCTGTATTTGCGCGAACACAGCTTGTTGTGCTGCCGGAAGCTGCGTTGGATCAATTTTATTGTTCGGAAATGGATTGCCAGTTGTGGGATCGTAAATGACTACAGGCTGGCCGTTTCCATCTACCGACTGCGAAAAATCGCCTTTCCGCTCTAACGAGGTCGGCGTGTAGAACTGCGTAGTACCGTTGATCGGGATTAACTGCCTATAAAATTCCTGACTCCAGAACACGAATATTTTATCCTTCTTGACCGGACCTCCGATCTGATAACCGACATAGTTATAGCGGTAAAGCGGGGGAGCATTATACGGAGGGGTCGCCTTCGGATCACTGGGACTGAGCTGATCATGCTTGTTGAACCACTCGTTTGCATTCAAGCTCTCATTGCGATGAAAAAACCGACCATCTCCGTGCCACTGATTTGTGCCGCTCTTGGTTACAAGGGCGATCTGGCCGCCTGCCGCTTTGCCGAACTCCGCTTGGTAATTCGAGGTCAGGACTTTTACTTCCTCAATTGCGTCCGGGTTGATCGTGACGTGAGTCCCGCCGTTGTTGCCGGTATCGACATTGGAAGCACCATCGATGGTGAACTCATGCTGGTTAGCGCGAGTACCATTTATGTTCATCGCATCGAGACCCCCGGTACCTGAAACTGAGCCATTAAAGCTGCTAATCACTCCGGGGACCAATTTCATGTAATCGAGGACGTTGCGACCGTTGATCGCTACTTCATTGAGCTGCTTATTAGTGACCAGATCCGAGCGCTCGCCGGAGTTAGACTGCAACTGAAGTTGTCCGGGGTCGGCGGTAACGTTGACCGTTTCCGTCGTTGCTCCTACCTGTAAAACAAAATCGCCGGCGTTGAGTTTGTCGGCCGCGCTCAACACTACTCTGCGCGCTTCCAACTTCTTAAAACCCTCGGCTTCCACCTGAATGGAATACGTAGCGGGAGGCAGATTAGGGAGGACGAAATCGCCATTCGCAGAGGAAGTGACCACGCGGGTAAAACCAATTTGGTCAGCCCTCACCGTAATCGTGGCGTTTGGCAGGACAGCGCCGCTTGCATCCTTCACAGATCCAAAAATAGTTCCGGAAGTGACTTGGGCGAGCACGGAGGTGCTGCTGAGGCAAAGAACCACAGTTATCACCGAACACACAATGCTCGCGAGTCTGCCACCAAAAATATTGCGCATAATTCCCCCTAAGTCCTTCGCTAAACGTTCTTCCCGCTTCGGAAAACACTACACACGATCCCAATAGAAAACAATCAGATAAGCGTTGTCAACACTGTACTTTCGCGTAGTTGCGACCGGTGGGCTGACATCAATCGAGCGAGACAATTTTCCTTCGACATAGATACCTGCGCTTGGATCTTGAATAAACATCGCGGCGCGGGAGCATCCATCGTGATCACGCCTCGAACGCGCATGAAGGTGACTATCGCGGCTCAGGAGTTAACCGCCGGATATCGTTGGCGTGGGATTGCTATCTAGGTAGCCGAACCAGCCGTGCTGGGAAGAAGGAGCTGCGTGAAAGACGAGAGCCTGGCGGATGGGCGGAAATTGAGTAGGTAATATTTTGGTAGCGCTACCGGGAATCGAACCCGGGTTTGAAGATTGAGAATCTTCCGTCCTAACCCCTAGACGATAGCGCCATGTGAGCGGCCCGCGGGGAGAGGATCTCCGCGATCAGAGACGATTATAACAAAGCGAATTCAGCGATCTGCGCGGACCATTATCTTTCGTCAGCTGTGACGGCGGGTCTCGTACAGAATGGTGGCGAAGTTTCGTCCGGCGATGCTAAAGCCCTGCTGGATGACTCCGGTGACGGCGACCTTCGATTCGGTTCCTGGCACCCCGTACTTTTTGCTGTAAACCCACATGCGTCCGGTGCCGTCGTCAATCTCGAACACACCGATGCCAGCCGCGGCGAAGGAATTTACGACGCGGCCGACAATCGTGACTTCGTGGCGGCCAAAGCGGGAAGGGTCGCGATTAATGGATTCGATGCTTTCATGAGGCGGGCAAGCAGCGAGGATCAGGGTCGCGGCTAGCAGGCAAGTTACGGCGAAGCTTCGGGCGAATGGGTTTGATTTTTGGGACACAGCTCCTCCCGGAAAAATAGGCTAAGAAAATTGAAACACAGTTTGGGGATGAAATGTTTGTGGGCTATTTCGCAGCTCAGGTTTCATTGATCCTGCTGCTGTTTGTCCGGCGATGGCATCGCTTTAGAAAGAACGATGCCTGGCGACGTCATCAAAAGCAGGTTCCTCACGGCTGAAGCCATTCGGAATGACATCGTACTTAATTATCAGCGGGCCAGGGCGAGTGGAGCGTGACATCGTCTGGCTGCTCGGCGCCACCGATCTCATGGCTTGAGCCATTCGGAATGACATCGTAACTCAATGGGTCAGCGGGCCCTGGCGAGCACGAGCGTCACATCGTCCGGCTGTTCGGCACCACCGATCCAATCATCGACAGCTGCGGTGACGATCTCGGCAATTCGTTCGAGAGGAAGGTAGCGGTTTTCCTGCACAAGATCAATCAGGCGTTGCTCGCCGAATTCACCGTAATCATTTTCCGGCTCCGTGATCCCGTCGCTGTACGCAAGGAAAATTTCGCCGGGACGAAGCTGCACGGAACCCTCGTCATAAGGGATATTGTCGAACAGGCCGACGACCGTGCCGCCATACTCAAGCCGCTTGACCGCGCCACTCTCCGAAAGCACGAGCGGAGGCAGATGCCCAGCATTGCTGTAAGTCAACCGCCGCTCCTCAGCTTCATACATTGCGAGAAATAGAGTGGCGTATTTTTCCTGGGGAGTGCTGTGATAAAGCTGATGATTCAGCAGCGAAAGCAATGTGCCGGGGCAAACCTCCGCGCCTTCAATTCCCGAATCAACTCTTGAGAGCAGCGCTGGACCGCCGCCGACGGCTTGCACCTGCCGAAGAGCCGGAACTCCTTCCACGGAATAGGCGCGCACGGCGGAATGGATGGTGGCCATCAGCAGCGCGGCGGAAATCCCTTTGCCACTAACGTCCCCCACAGCCAGCAGCAGACGCTGCGGACCGACCGACAGAAAGTCATAATAGTCGCCGCTCACGCTGCGTGCGGGCCGGCAAAACCCGTGAACTTCCAAGCTGGGCAGTTGCGTAATATGTCGCGGAAAAAGCTGTGCCTGTACTTCCTGCGCGATCGTGATTTCGTTTTCCAGGCGCTGCTTTTCTTTCTGTTCGCGAATGAGATTCTGGATCGATTCCGTCATCGAATTGAAAGAATTAGCCAGCGCGGCCAGCTGGTCGTTTGAGGTCACGGGGATGCGATGGCTGAAGTCGCCGCGGTTGATGTGGGTGGTGGCGAGATAGAGTTCGGCCACCGCGCCGGTGATCGAACGCGAGAGTCGCGAGCCCATGAATAAAGCAATGGCGAGGATTACCGCGAAGACAATGGTGGCGACCAGGAGGAACACTTCAATAGCCGGAGCAAACTCTCCCAAGGCCGCAAACAATTGATCATAGAGCGCCGAAAACCTGGTCTGCACACTGATTGCGGCGGGTTGCGAGGTACTGCCGTCTGCCCAGTTAAATACGGCAATGGACGTGAGAAAGCTGACAGGTCGGTCAAAAATGCGAGTGGGCGGAGGAACTGTACCAACCACATAGGTGGGAGTGAGCGGGTGAGGTCCGGTATCGAGAACGTATTTTGTGTCCTGCTGCGCGGATTTCTCCGACGATTTGCTAGCACTTCGTGCTGACGTTGCGTCCTGGTCGAGTTGACGGATAGTCAGCCCGGAAGCGTACAGGCCGACTTCCCCGAGATTAGTCGCCAGCTCGAGTAAAAGGCTGCGGTCCAGAGGCTTGCTGGAAACTACTGTGAGCTTTCCCTGTTTCGTGGGCAGGGTAATCGCCGATCTCAGGAATAGCCGGTCACCGTCGCGCACGACCTGGTTGAAATCATCCGACAAATATTGGGGAAGGAACGGAGTGGCCACACGCTCGGCTGTGGGTGGTTCTGCAAATAAGAGCTTTCCCTCGAGCCATTCCGCAATACGAAGTTCACGAAGTTCGCCAGGCTTATTTTGTTCGGTGCGTCCAAAATCGGTTGCGCGGCCGCTATCAATGTCCCCGGCGACCTTATATGCGATGACTAAATTATTGGCACGCAGGCTTCGGAGATGCAGATCGAGTTTCGAAGTGACAATGTAGGTTGCGAATTGACCCGAGAACAGGTAGAACGCGAGGCCTCCTAGGGTGGCGAGAAGAACCAGCGGCAAAACTCCAACCAGGATGTAAGTCACTACGAGCCGGTTCCGCAATCGCCACAGCAACTTTGACGAGACTCTTCGCACTGCCACAGCGGTGAGCAATCCCAAGCCGAGCAGCGTAAAAACAATGACCCAGCCGGTCAGCGATGATCCAAAGGAATTGCGAAACGTGCCGCCTATTTTTTCAATCAGTAGCAGCAGTAAGTCGAGCGCAAGCACGTACAACGTGAAAAAAGATAGTTTTCCACGGGGATAAAGCCCATTCTGTTCCAGCCAGAGGCGCGCGCGTAAGGTGCGGGAAGACATGCAATCTCGCCTGAATTATAGATGTAGACCCAAGTTGCAACGACTAATGATTCTGGCCGGATTCTCTGCTGCTAAAATGCGGGGGTGCATAAAAAATCATGTGTTTTAATCGTGATCGCGGCGGCCGCATGCATCGGGCAAGCACAGGAATCGAATGCTCCTAAATCGCCGCAGGTCAAGGTTAATGTCTTAAATGTTTGCACTCCGTCGCCCGGCGAGAAAGAGGAGATTTCATCGGCCTTGGGGCGTATTCCGAAGCACCCGTCCTTCAGCCCGGACTTTGAAGTGGACCGGGGTCGTTCGGTGCTGGATCCCAATTCAAGTCCCCTGACCGCAACCGGAGCTGCAATTTCGACAGGGGGAGCCCCCGCCCATCTTTCATCGCAACAGGCGGTGGCTCAATTCGTGCGAATTCGGCATGACTTCCCCAATGGTTTTACGTTTTCGACCGTGCAATATTCGTTCAGCCGTGACACCGAACAGATGGTAGAGACGCTCGTCTTTCGCTTGCGGGATCCGAAAGACCTGCTGGAGGTTTCGATTGAATCCAGCGCTTCGGCAGTGACCACAGCATCCGCGATGTTGGCTGCAGGCACGCCCGCAAGCCGCATCAAGTTGGAGAGATTTGGAAAATCATCCGTGGTCTTGGCGCGCTGTTCGGGCAATAACGGCAACCCGCCACCAGACCAGAGCGCGTATGAGCCGCTCTTTTCGTCAGCGTCTTCAATACTCTCGGATTATCGCGGGCTGTTGGACGCAAGGAAACTGATTCCGGCGGAACTGGCGAGGATCACGACCGATAGGGTTGAGGGCCGTAAAGGCGCGCGCGTGTCCCAGCATCAGTAATCCGCAATTGCGACCGAATTCTGATTTTGTAATCTAACGAGCGTATGGGCATCCGAAATGTAGTAATTGTGGGATCGGGCTGTGCCGGACACACGGCGGCACTGTACACCGCGCGCGCAAAGCTCGAACCCCTGGTGCTCGAAGGCCACGAGCCCGGTGGACAGCTTTCGCTCACCACGCTCGTCGAAAATTTCCCAGGATTTCCGGAAGGAATTCAAGGTCCCGAGTTAATTGCGAACATGCGGCGCCAAGCGGAACGGTTTGGCGCCGAGTATCAACTGGCCCATGTCACTGGCGCAGACCTGCGCAGCGCTCCATTCACCTTGAAAGTTGGAAAAGAAACTGTCCAGACGCGGACCCTCATTATTGCGAGCGGAGCATCGGCGCGCTGGCTGGGACTGCCGAGTGAGCAGGCGCTCATCGGCCACGGGGTCTCCTCCTGCGCGACCTGCGATGGCTTCTTTTTCTCGGGGAAAGACATCGCGGTGATTGGCGGTGGCGATTCCGCGATGGAAGAAGCAATTTTTCTGACGCGATTCGCAACCAAAGTTTCGTTGATCCATCGGCGGAATGAATTTCGCGCGTCTTGATCCTTCAAAGAAAGAAGTAACCGCCCTAAAGCTTCGAAACCTGCAGAGCGGGAAAAATTCGGAGCTCCCGGTCAGCGCGATGTTTCTCGGAATCGGGCACATCCCCAACGCTAAGATTTTCGAAGGTCAGTTGGATATGGATCAGGACGGATATTTGAAGACAACGAATAACGTGTTTACTAAGATTCCGGGAGTTTACGCCTGTGGCGATGTGCAGGACAGGCGATACCGCCAAGCCATTACTGCCGCGGGCTCCGGCTGCATGGCGGCGCTTGAAGCCGAGAAGTACCTCGAAGACAAAGGCATTGAGTGAAGCGCAATGGAGGTTACTTCCGTTCCTATTTGAGCTCCACTGTCGTAATCTTTTCCAGCTCACGGAAGCAGCTTAGATTCAAGTTGTTATGCGGCTCTCATCGGTTTTTCTGGTAGTACTGTTCGGTTTAGCCACAGTTTCACAAGCTTCGTCCGCAGATGCTCAGGCGGCACACACCAGCACGGAAAGCGACTCCGCCCGAAAAGTGGTAAACAAGGTTGTTCCCGTCTATCCGGCTATGGCGCGCAGCATGAACTTAGCCGGCACTGTGAAACTGGAAGCGTTGGTCTTAACCAATGGGACGGTGAAGTCCATCCAGGTGAGGGGCGGAAATCCACTGCTGGCGCAAGCCGCACAGAATGCGGTGCGCGAGTGGAAGTGGGCCAAGTCCGATCATGATTCCACGGAGTTGCTGGAGTTCAGATTCACACCCTAATCGAAGCAAGTCGGCAGGCCTCCCGTTTGTGATAAAACTTCCTGTGATCTCGCCCCCGAAAAGGGAACTCCTCCGCTCGGCTGCCGCAGGAATACTGTGCTGAGGGCAGCACTTATATCATTGTCTGAGAGCCGCGCTCTTCGGGCGGTTGCCGAAAAATCATCCATTGGAAAACACATGTCGGCGCGGTTCGTTGCCGGCACTCAAGTGGAAGATGCGCTTCGGGCTGCCAAGGCTTTGAATCAAGCCGGGCGCAGCGTTTCGCTGGATAATCTCGGCGAAAACGTGACCACCGCCAACGAAGCCAGCAACAGCGCGCAACTATATCGTCAGCTTCTGTCCGAAATCTCGTCCCGTGGCCTGAATGCAAATGTAAGCCTGAAGCTCACCCATATGGGAATCGATGTTGACCCGCAGCTCGCCTATGCGAATGTGGCCGGGCTGGTGAAGCAAGCCGCATCCATCTCACCGAAGAATTTCGTGCGAGTCGATATGGAGGGTTCGGCTTATACACAACGAACATTGGACCTCGTCCACGAACTGCACCGGGAGCCTGGAAATCGCAGCTGTGTGGGAGCGGTAATCCAAAGTTACATGCGCCGTTCAGAAGACGACGTCACCAAATTACTCGAAGATGGAATCCGGATCAGGTTATGCAAAGGCGCATACAACGAGCCGGCGGAAATTGCGTACCAGCAAAAATCGGAGGTCGACGCGAATTACGTCAAGCTGATGAAAATTCTGCTGAAGAGCGGGATTTATCATGGGCTTGCTACCCACGACGAAAAAATCATTCGTCAGGCGCAGTCATTCGCGACTCAGGAGCACCTTGCGCGCGATGCATTCGAATTTCAAATGCTGTATGGAATCCGGCGCGACCTGCAGCGATCGCTAATACGCGACGGATGGCGAGTGCGGGTCTATGTTCCGTTCGGGACTGAGTGGTATCCCTACCTGATGCGGCGTTTGGCCGAACGCCCTGCCAACCTATTGTTTGTTGCCCGAAACCTGTTCAGGAAATAACGCGTTGCCCAGGCGGTGCTGAATTACCGAGGCGGCCGCGGAATGTAGCGCTGCTGGCCAGAATTGGGCTGCTCGGGCTGATCCCCAGGCTGTGCGGGAGCTAGCGGCAAGCGCGAAGTATTGTTCAGGATCTGCTGCTCCTGCGGCGAGAACTGACTGAAGCGGCCGGACTGAATCGCCCGCTGTCGCGCATCCGGCGGCATAGCGCGGAGGCTCTGGATTGCATTTCTCACCGCTTGCTGCCGGTCAGGGGGCAGGTTCCGGAACTGTGAATCCACAGAACGGAACTGCTGTTTTTGTTGCGGCGTCAAATGTTCCCACGTCTCCATCCGCTGCAATACCTGCTGTTGTCGGTTGGCAGGCAGAGTATCGAAGTGCTGCAACCGCTGCTCAAGTTGTTGCTGCCGTTGCGCGGGCAAACGCCGAAACGTCGGATCGCTTTGAAGCGCTCGTCTTTGCTGATCGAGCGGCTGCTGGCGATAGCGATCAAGCCATTGGCCGGAATGATGGCCTTGCGCCGGCGGCTGATATGGCCGGGGCACATCATTTCTTCGTGGTTGCTGTGGCTCCGATTGAAAATTCCGCTGTGGCGCGGGCTGGTAATTCCGTGATGGCGGCTGAGAGCCTCGCTGTGCACGCGGTTCATAGTTCTGCTGTGGACGGGATTGATAGTTCCGTGGCGGCGGCGGTTGATAATTTCGTTGCGGTGGCGGCTGACTGCGCTGCGGCCGAGATTCGTACCGTGGCTGCGAGGGCGGCCGAGTGGATCTCTGTTCCGGCTGCCGCTGCGGACGTGGTTGCTCTTGGCGAGAAGCCCGCGGCTCAGGCTGGTTTGGGCCATTTTGCGCGAGGCACGGCACTATCATTAACGCCAGCATCGTGATGCACGAAGCCAGCCGGTGCCTAAATTGCGCCGCTACTTTCATCCCCTTAAATTCCCCCGGACTTCTTGCCTATCTTATTTGTTTGGTCGTTGAATCTTGCACGCGGTCCAAAGTTATGGATTCGCGTTCACATCTTCCTGGGTCTGCAAATCATCCAGCAAGTCTGAGTCTGAATAAATATCGTGGTTTTGGTCCAGCGCCTGTAGATCGCCAACTGGTGTGCCAGGCACGATGGACGCCACTGGCCCAGGTGTCGGCTGGTGCTTCTTTTCCTCCAGCCGAACCACAGCTGCGCCGACAATAACAATCACCGCTAATGCCGCCGCCATTACAGGCCTCAGCACCTTTATCCACGCGAACCCGCGCGCAGGCTCTTTCGCAGCTTCCTCGCGTAGGCGCGCCTGCAGCCGCACATCAAAGTACGGCGACGGCTCAGGCGCCTGCCACTCGTCAAGCAGCGCCATTGTCTTGCGGAAATCATCAAGTCTCGCAGCGCAACCAATGCAAGTGCGCAGATGTTCATTAACCTGTGGCTCGGCGGGAGCGAGTCCGGCGGCCAGGTCCGGAAGCATTTCGCGAATTTCAGTGCACTTCATATTCTTTGCCTTATCTCTCTGCCGTTATACAAATTCTTTTAGCTGGGTCCGCAATGTTTCATATGCGCGGAACAGCAACGACTTAGTGGCTGATTCACTTAATTTCAAAACATCTGCAATCTGACGGTAGTCCATCTGCTGATACTTATGCATAAGGACCGCCATTTTTTGTCTCTCCGGCAGCGCCTCTACTTTGTCGCGGATCGCCCGCAGGCGCTCGCGCTGCATAATTTCTTCTTCTACACTCGGCGTCTTGTCCGCCAAATCCCTTGGCTGTCCGCTTTCCTCGTCAGGCTCGTCCAGATTCATTACATTTTCAGGACGCTCGTGCCGGGTGTCGCGAGAATAGTTCATCCCCAGGTTAGTCGCGATCCGATATAGCCAAGTCGTAAATTTTGCGCTGGCTTCATAACTGGCACGCGACCGGTATACGCGTAAAAAAACTTCCTGCGCAAGATCTTCCGCAGCCGCGCTATTGTGCGCCATGCGGTACATAAAATTCACAATCGGACGACGATACTTCTGTACCAGAAAATCGAAAGCCGAATCATCTCCCGATTTAACGCGAAGCATTATCTCCGCGTCAGTCAGGTCTCCGGCGGCGCCCCCTGCGACTGCTGCCGTTGAAGGCACGCCCATTGCGGGCAGCCCGTAATTGAGTGCCACGCTGCTCACATTAGAGTTAACCCGCTTATGGTCAGAAAGTTGCGCTTCTGGGGGATCTGGTTGCGAGTCGGATGTCTCGTGTTTAGAAGGATTTACGGCCGGAGCTGCGGGTTTGGATCTCTTCCACATTAGCCTTGCAATTGGGAATGCATCAGTGTCGGAAAACGGCCCTTCCTCAATTCATTCCGAGCGGTCCGGAGCCAATTCCGACCCGGGAAGCCATAGGTCAGAGGGTAGCCTACCACGCCCCAGAGAGCCGCGTAACGGCAGTTATGGAAACGCTTTGGAATCCCTGTTTGGCTTGCTTCCACTTCAAATCAATGGTCGCAAATATGCCTTGACACGTATATGCCGTGACAAGTATATACAGAGCGTGGAGTCTGTTTTCGAAATCATTGCGGAGCCGAACCGCCGCGCTATATTGAGCCTCCTAGTTCTGTCAGAACAGTCGGTGGGAGAAATCGAGCGTCAGCTTCGGATGCCGCAGCCAACCGTCTCAAAGCACCTGCGCGTGCTGCGAGACGCGGGTTTCGTGGAATCCACCGTGGACGCACAGCGCCGTCTCTACCGGCTGAGACCTGAACCATTGCAGGAGCTAGACGTGTGGCTGGATCAGTTCCGCAGGTTCTGGTCCGCTCACGTGGATGCTCTCGAACGCCACCTCGATCGTATGGACAAATCAACACCAACGAAGAAGAAAAAGGAGAAAACGCGGCGGCGAGAACCGCGAGCGTGATAAAGGAGAAATGAAATGAAGATCAAAGTGATGAGTTTGTACGTGGACGACCAGGAAAAGGCCCTCCGCTTTTATACGGAGACGTTGGGCTTTGCCAAGAAGGCCGATTTCAGCCAGGGCCCATACCGCTGGCTGACTGTGGCCTCTCCCGAGGAGCCGAACGGGACTGAGCTGCAGCTCGCGCTCAACAACAATCCCGCGGCGAAGGCGAATCAGCAGGCCATCTTTCAACAGCACCAACCTGCGGCCATGTTCTTCACCGAGGACATCAAAGGCGACTTCGAGCGGATCAAAGCCCGCGGCGCCGAGTTCACGATGCCGCCCTCAGACGTGACCGCCTCAACCATTGCGATGCTAAAAGACACCTGCGGCAATCTCATTCAGATTACTCAACTGAAGCAATGGTAAAAACAAGGAGAAGAAGGTGATCGATCGTGAGCAGTACATGCCGGATCCAGCCTACGGGGCCAAGGTAAAAAAGGACGGCCCACAAAAAGATAAGTGGACGCTCATTCTCGTCCGAGAATTGCGACACTCGCCAGAAAAAGTCTGGCAGGCGTTAACCGACCAGGCGCAACTGCGCGAGTGGGCGCCCTTTGTCACCGATGCGAGCCTGGGTGCGGTTGGGACGGTGAATCTCACCTGGGTGGGAACGCCTACGCCGATCGAAATAAAAGTGACGCGAGCCGAGGCTCCCAAAGTTCTTGAGTACGGCGATCAGCGCTGGGAACTCGAACCCTTTGCTGGCGGGACGCGCCTGACGCTGTGGCACGCGATCGACCGCCGATACATCTCGTGGGGCGCTGCCGGGTGGCACATCGCTTTCGATGTTCTTGATCGCCTGCTCAGCGGAGCTCCCATCGGCCGCATCATCGGCGCCGATGCCATGAAGTTCGAAGGTTGGCACCGGCTGGTTGCCGAATACGCCAGGCAGTTCGATAACAAAACACCCAAGTAGCCGCCGCCCGGCACATTCATAAATGGAGGAGATCATGAGCCGAGTCATCACACGTACAATTGTTCGCTGCATTCACCTTGCCCTTGCAATTCCGATACTCGGTTATATCTATAGTCCGTTTGACAAACTTCCAGACTATGCTCCCGCTACTCGGTTTGTGTTCGTTCCAATAATGGTCGTTTCGGGATTGTGGATGTGGAAGGGTCATGTCCTCCGACGACTTATTTCAAAGAGACTCGCCTCACAGGGCGTTGCAGCGAGGACATGAACCTATGTCAACTATTGCACTTCCAAAAAAACAACGTGAAGAGCTACTCACAGTATTGAAAGCCCGTTTTGAGGGAAACATGAGCCGCCATAAGGGTCTTGAATGGGCTCAAGTGCAATCAAAGCTCGAAGCGAATACTGGAAAACTGTGGTCGCTCAATGAAATGGAGAGAACTAGCGGTGAACCGGACGTTGTTGGTCAAGATAAACAGACGGGCGAATACATTCTTTATGATTGTTCAGCGGAAAGTCCTAAAGACCGCAGAAGTCTTTGCTACGACCGGGAAGCTCTGGAGTCGAGGAAAGAACATAAACCAAGAAATAACGCTATCGATATGGCAGCAGCCATTGGCGTTGAGCTTTTAACGGAAGAACAATATCGGCAGCTGCAGAAACTTGGGAGTTTCGATACAAAAACATCAAGCTGGGTGAAAACACCTTCTGCCATCAGAAGACTCGGCGGCGCTCTCTTTTGCGACCGCCGCTACGACACGGTTTTCGTGTATCACAACGGCGCGGAATCTTATTATGCGGCGAGAGGGTTCCGTGGCTTGCTAAGGGTCTAGAGAGCGCGGCATCGACCTGCCCGCTCCCATCTGGCACTTCATGGACCTGACCCGGCAGGGTCGCGGCAACTGGTACACCAAGTCTCGAATACGGCACGAAAATCCACCGCGGCTTAGAGCAGGATGTTAGTCGCAACTCTATTTCATGTCTCTAGGCCGGAGGCCCATTCAAGCCCGTTTTGGCTTGAGTGGGACAGTTCGAGGGGTGGACGTATTCGCGCTCGTTCGCGTTTTTCTGCCACCCATTCCGGCTCGATCTGCTCAATCTTTTCAACCCAGGAGAAGGACGGTCTGTGACGACTATTCTCTCGTTTGTACAGCGCCAATATTCTGAGGAATTGAAAAACTCCGGGCTGTAGCCTTTGTGTACTTAACTCGTTATTTGAAGAAGCTCCGATTTCTGTTTGAATCACGCCACGGGAGGGTGTGATGAAGATATACAGCCTCATAGGCTATTTG
>QHZX01000503.1 GCA_003224835.1 Acidobacteriota bacterium
GAAATAAGATCTTTTTCTTCGGCGACTACGAAGGTTTCCGCAGACGACAAGGGGTACCGCACAACGGGACTGTGCCTACGATAGCGGAGCGAAATAGCGGATACACGGATTTTAAGGATCTGATCACCGGACAAGTAGATCCGACCACCGGACAATCAGCAACCCAAACAGATGCGGCGGGACGAACGTTCCCCCTCGGCACTGTATTTGATCCAGCCACAACGCGTGCGGGAGGCACAGGATTCATTCGTGATCCATTTATGGGCACGAACAGCACATGCACGTCTGCCACTGTGAATTTCACTCTTGCGGCATGTGACCTGAACGTTATTCCTGCGAACCGGTTAGATCCGAATGCGATTGCCTTACTAAACCTTTATCCGACCCCAACCAGCTCGTCTCTTCTCTCGAATTACAATGTGTCGCCCAACCTAAGGCAAAACCGTCAGTCGTTTGATACGAGGTTGGATATTAACTTTAGCCAAAAAGACCAACTCTTCTATCGATTCAGCTTAGTGGACGATCCCCAGCTTATTCCTGCAATTTTCGGGGGGGTGGCAGACGGTGGCGGATTCCAAGAGGGAAATCAAACGGCACTAGCGCAGCAGAGCGCCTTAGTGTGGACCCATACATTTTCACCATCCATGGTTAATGTGGCGCGAGTGGGGCTTAATTATCTGCATACTACCCGCAACATACCCGAGGCGGATAATCTTACCGGCACAAGTGGAAATGGCATTCCAGCAGATTTTGGTATTCAAGGCATTCCTCAGCAGAAGGAAAATGGCGGACTGCCCGCTCTTGGAATCAATGGTCTTGCAACCCTGGGAGGTAACGCATTTCTGCCATCAGATGAGGTCAGTTCTACAATTCAAGTAACCGATGACTTCACGAAAATTTATGGTAAACATACTTTCAAACTGGGTTTCGAAGCTCAGCACGTGAAGTTTTCGACCTTGCAGCCACCGTGGTCGCGCGGACAATTCAACTTTGATGGTACTTACACGGATGTGGCAGGCTCCGGACACAACGGCAACACAGGCCGCGCGCAATTTTTGCTAACTCCGACGGCTGCTGTCGGACCAGGAACGGTCAACGATGCCGGCGGGCCGAATAGCATCTTCGTCTCTAATATCTCCTTGACTGATAATGGCAAGAATTACTATGGAGCCTACATTAACGACGATTGGAAGGTTTCGCCCAAGCTGACGCTTAATTTAGGTTTACGGTGGGACTTCTTTGGTCTGGCGTATGAGCACCATGCCAATCAGGCTAATTTTGTTCCAGCGGGACCTCCTACCGGATCGCCACTGTACCTGATACCTCCCGGACCGAGTTCCGCCTTTCTGTCACCAGTTCCGAGCCTTTCATCGTGTCCACCGAACCCAACAGACTTTGATTGTCTACTCCTGAAGGATGGTATTACGCCGCTTATCACCAGTAAATATGGCAAGGGACTAGGAAATTCGCAGAAAACTAACTTTGCACCACGTTTGGGGTTCGCATATCAAGTCACGCCGAAGCTAGTAGCCCGCGGAGGCTTTGGTCTTTTCTACAACGGGTTTGAGAACCGAGGTTTTTCACCGAACTTGGGTGAGAACTATCCTTTCCAGTTCAATTTTTCGTTTTTCTCTCCTAATGACATTTCACCGTATGTGTTTAACGGCTGCGTAACGCCTGGGCCGAACGGAACCAGTTTTTCGGGAGGGAATGCGACGTTGGAAACAGGCTTCTCGTGTACTCCGCTCAGTCCCACATTGGTCAACGCCAGTGGTTTAGGGCTACGTGGCATTCAATTTGACTACATTACCCCCTACTCGATGAGTGGCAACTTTACGCTGCAGTATCAGTTAACGTCGTCTATGTCAGTGCAGGCTGGTTATGTAACGTCGCTGGGCAGACATCTAGAGGTCTTCCCGGGATCCAATCAAGTCACGCAAATATTGCCTAATCTGGACATTGCCGGTGCGGGAGTCGATCGGCAAAAGTTTGTACAATTTCCCGATTTTGGCTATGGATCAAGTTACGCTACAACGAACGGTAACAGTTATTATCATGGACTTCAGACTCTGCTTAACGGCGGAAGTATCGCTCCGAACGGCTATCGTGCTCCTCAGGTTCCGGGCTTTGGCATACGACACGACTACGGCCTGGCGCCTTTCGATGTGAGAAACGTTTTCCACTTTAGCGGAGGCTATGAGCTACCCTTTGGCAAGGGCAAGCGTTACATGACCGGTGAAGGAATTGCGAACACTGTTGCTGGAGGATGGACTGTTGTCTGGAGCTCGACTCTACAAGGCGGCCAGCCGGTCGAGATTGGCTGCCCGACTGGCACCACAACAGGAACGAACTGTACTGCATTCGTCCTTGCCGGACAGGACCCAACTCCTGGGTTGCACAGAAGTCCGGTGGATGGGAATCCCATTTTCCTCAACCCGTCAGCGTTCGCTCAGCCTTGCCAATTACAAGCCACCACGGCCACCGTTACCGGGCCAAGCGCGCCAAAAATTGGCTCTCCGGCAGGATGCATCCCTCTGACAGGTTTTAGTGCACTAGGTGGTGCCCAGCCTTCGCAGATAGAAGGCCCTGGATTTCATCGTCTCGATTTATCTTTGTTCAAGAACTTCCAGCTAGGAGAGCGATTCCGGCTGGAATTCCGTTCCGAGTTCTTTAACATTTTCAACCATCCGAATTTCAATGCACCTGGATTCGGCGGCAACGGAGTGGTCGCGATTTCTAATTCGACTAACTTTACGGATCCTGTGCACTTTGGGGAAATCGGATCTACCCGAGATGCTCCCTATGATCCTCGGCAAATTCAGTTCGCTTTGAAGTTGTATTTCTGATTCGTTACATTCTCCCGGGGAAATGCTAGGGTGGCGTTTCCCCGGGTGGCTTTCTGCTCAGCGTTTTGCGTTGAGCGGTGCTAACATACGGATGCTGTGACCCACTGTTACCGGCTGCTGTTTGTCTTTCTCACCCTGGCAGGAACCGTGCCCCTTAGCACTGCCGAGACAGAGCAAACAGAAAATTTAGATCGCGCGTTTCAGGCAGCGGTGTCGCAATACGATTCCGGACATTACGCCGAAGCGGCTCAG